>JASHUH010000424.1 GCA_030040115.1 Acidobacteriaceae bacterium
AAACCTAGAAGAACCTGCCAATCTTCCATCTCCGGCATGCACCGAAGCCTACCTCAGTTCCTCGAACACGTCAAGCGTTATCTTAGCGCTTATAGGTGTAGGTACTGAGCTGGTGTTGGACCGGGCACATCCGTGACGTTTTGAACCGGATCCTGACACTGCCGCACGAGTTCAAACACCGCAAACTGAACTGGAAAGAGATCCATGCCAACCCGCTCCTTCGCCACCCGCCGCATTCCCTTTCCCCTCCGCGCGCCCCCTGCGGTATCATTACGTCTAATACTCTTGAGCCGCTCCCCCTTTGGTGCGGCCCCCTATGGTGGTGTGTGTGTCTGGATTCTTTCGGCGTTTCGTGTTTGTCCTCTCCGTGGCGATCTTCGCCGCGCTCGGTTTTGGGTTCGTCCTCGGGCAGGTGGGTTGGCTCGGCGTGCATGCCGACGGCGAGCAGGATGGCGCCTATCAGGAAATGCGCGTCTACGCCGAGGTCCTCAAAAAAATCCAAACCGACTACGTCACCCCGCCTAGCATTCCCAAAGTGACCACCGGCGCCTTGCACGGCCTCCTCGAGTCCCTCGACGCCGACTCCAGCTATCTCACGCCCACGGAATACAAGATTTACAAAGAGCGCCCCGCCGCCGCCGTGGGCCGCGTCGGCATCACCGTTTCCAAGCGCGTCGGCTACGCCACCGTCGTCAACGTGCTGCCCGATTCGCCCGCTGACCAGGCGCACCTCACCGACGGCGACCTCATCGAGGCCATCGGCGACCAGCCCACACTCAATCTCTCCCTCGCCGTCATCCGCCTCATGCTCGACGGCCAGCCCGGATCCACCGTCGAGCTTTCCGTCGTCCGCGCCTTCAAACCCGATCCGGATAAAATCACTCTCACCCGCGCCGTTCCCAACCCTCCGCCGCTCCAGTCCCAGCAGTACGACAACTCCACCATCCTCTATCTCAAGCCGGACGTGCTCACCGCCGAACGCGTCTCCGATATCGCCAACCGCATCCGCGCCGCCGGTAAAAACGAAAAGATCCTCCTCGACCTCCGCGACGTCACCGGAACCGACCCGCAGCAGGGCTTGCGCTTGGCCAACTTCTTCATCAAGCAGGGCACGTTAGCCATGCTCGTCGGCCAGAAATATCCCATCCAGACCTTTACCGCCGATCCCTCCAAGTTCATTACCGCCGCGCCGGTGGCCGTGCTCATCAATCGCGGCACTTACGGCGGCGCGGAACTGGCCGCCGCCGCCATCGCAGAAGATAAACGCGGCGATGTGGTCGGCGAACGCAGCTTCGGCGAGGGCTCCCTTCAGAAGACCATTGATCTGCCCGACGGCGCCGCCCTCATGCTCACGGTAGCCAAATACGAAGGTCCCGACGGCGACAAAATCCAGGACGACGCCGTCGCCCCCACGGTGGCCGTCAACCAGCCCAATGAGGAAATGTTTGAGAACCCGGTCAATAAGACCGATGAAACTCTCGACAAGGCATTGGACCTGTTAAAAGCCAAAGGCGCATAGCCGGCGCTCTGAAAGAACCTTCATCCCAGCCTTGGCCCGCACATTCGTTCTTCCGGGTCCCTGATCTGTCGCGTATTCTCTCCGCGGAATCGGTCTGTTCGTGTGCATCACTGCAACATCAACGGCTTTCCCAATGGGCGACTCCCCTGGCGCGCCCGTCCCACTCTTGCACCCCGAGGTTCGCTCGGCCGTCGAAAGTGCTCTTTCCGGCGCGTTTCAATGCTAGCCTTATGCTCAGGCAATTTCTCCGCTGTTTATCTTTAATGAGATTCCGGTAAGGACCGAAGCTCTTGGCAGTCACCCTCAATCGGCCTCCCGGCCGGCCCCCGCGCCGGCAAGTTGAACCGCGCCGTCCCGCTCGCGGACGCGCCTCCGCCCCCCTGCCGTCCATCCCCGCCAATCGCCGCCGCAAGCTCGCCGGCCGCTCCGCCTTCGCCGCACTGCTCATTCTTGCCATCACCACCGGTTCCCTCGCCGGCCTCACCCTGGTTTACTCTGCCGATCTGCCCCAGATTCAGGAACTCGAACAGTTCCGTCCCTCCACCATCACTGACCTTTATGATCGCAAAGGCCGCGTCATCGGTTCCTTCGCGCTCGAACGGCGTGAGGTTGTCGGCTATGATGGCTTCGCCCCTGTCCTTCGGCAGGCCGTCATCTCCATCGAAGACAAGAATTTCGAGTCCCATTGGGGCATCAACGTCTTTCGCGTGGTCGGCGCTGCCTGGCACGATATTCGCTCCCACGGCCGCGCTCAGGGCGCCTCCACCCTGACCATGCAACTGGCCCGCAATCTTTTCCTCAGCGACGAGCGCACCGTCAGCCGCAAAATTCAGGAGGCCTACCTCGCCATCCAGATCGAGCGCGCCTTCACCAAGCAGCAGATCTTCACCCTCTACGCCAACCAGATCTACCTCGGCAGCGGCAACTACGGCTTTGAGGCCGCCTCGGAATACTTCTTCTCGAAGCCCGCCAGGGATCTCACGCTGACTGAAGCTGCCCTTCTTGCCGGCCTGCCCAAGGGCCCGGTTGCCTTTTCTCCCATTCTTAATCCGGACAAGGCCCTCCGCCGCCGCAATCTTGTTCTCAGTGAAATGGAGTCCGACGGCGTCATCAACCACGCCCAGGCTGAAGCGGCTCGCCAATCCCCGCTCGGCCTTCATCTCGCCTCGCCGCAGGGCTCCGTCGCCCCCTGGTTCCAGGATGAAGTCCGCGAGGAGCTCGACAAGCGCTTCGGCAGCGACGAAGTCCATGAGGCTGGCCTGCGGGTCGATACCACGCTCGACCTCGACCTTCAGAAAGTCGCCAATCGCGCTGTCGCCGACGGCCTTGCCGCCTATGAGCAACGCCACGGCTGGCGGGGCCATCTCGAAAACATCCTCACCGCCGGCCAATCCCTCGTCGCCTATCGTCATCCCGATTGGGCCGTGGGCTATGGTCCCGGCGATTACGTCCATGCCCTCGTCACCCGCGTCCTGCCCCTCGAAATCCATGCCCGCATCGGCCCGCCCGGCGAGCCCGACGACGAAATCCTGCTTCTCCCTCAGGACTGGCAATGGACCGGCCAGCGCTATGGCGACGATCTGGTCAAGCCCGGCGACATGATCTACGTCCAACTCTCTGACTCTACCGATGGCGGCGTCCGCCGCGCTGCGCTTGAGCAGGATTCCGGCGTCCAGGGAGCGCTCTTGGCCATTGACAACACGAGCGGCGACGTCCTCGCCATGGTCGGCGGCCGCGATTACGCACTCTCCGTCTTCAACCGCGCCACCCAGGCTCAGCGCCAGGTCGGCTCTAGCTTCAAGCCCTACGTCTACACCGCCGCCATCGAAAATGGCGTCAAGCCCACCGACATCATTCTCGACACCCCCGTCCACTTCGGCGGTTACGTCCCGCACAATTACGAGAACGACTACAAGGGCGCCATGACCATTGCCAGCGCCTTCGCCGATTCGCGCAACATTCCCGCCCTCAAGCTCGCCGCCCGCGTCGGCAT
>JASHUH010000425.1 GCA_030040115.1 Acidobacteriaceae bacterium
GGTGAGGAGCTGCGGAATTTCCCCAAGCGCGCTTCCATGCCGTAGACTTTTGGGAACGGATGCAGGAGCGGATCGAAAACCTCATCAAGCTGCAAAGGATTGAACTGGATCGGGCCCGGCTCAACCAGGAAGCCCGGGCTCTGCCAGCCGAAAGCGCGCAAGCTGAAGCGGCGCTGGGCGCGGCCGAGCGCCGCTCCGCCGACGTCTCCGCCGCACTGAATCGCGAGGACTCCATACGCACCCGGCTGGAGCGCGAGATCGATGGGCATCGCCAAAAAGCGGCGCGTTTTCGGGCGCAGCTCGACGCGGTGAAAACTCCCGCGCAGGCCGAGGCCATCGAGCACGAAATCCAGTTTGCCGGCGCTGAAATTGAGCGTCTGGAAAACGAAGAATTTGCCAGCCTCGAGCGCACCGAGGCGCGAGAAGCCGAATTGGCCGAGTCTCGCGCCCAGGTGGAGCTTTTGGCCGCGTCGCTCGAAGCCGTTCGCGTTCGAGCGGCCGCGCGCCAGCAGGAGCTTGTGGCGGAGCTTGCCGCGCTCGACGAGGACCGCGGAGACATACGGCAGCGCATTGACCCCGAGTTCCTGAACCGGTTTGACCGCCTCGCATCTGCTCGCGGAACGGGTATTGCGCGCGCAGAAAACCAGCAGTGCACCGGCTGCCGTATGGGCCTGCGCCCGCAGACGTGGAACCAGCTCCGCGAGGGCGAATTGCTGGCCTGCGACAGTTGCCAACGCCTGCTCTACTGGGACCCTGCGTTTGCGCCGGCGCCGAAGGCGCCCCAGCCGGAAGCGGTTCCCGGAGCCGGGCGCGCCATCCGCAAGCCTCGCCAAGCGGGCGCCTGACGGCGTCTCCCCGGCTCGCTTTCGGCGAAAGGACCGGGGATAAATTGGGCCGATGGAGTAAAATTCTTTCCGCTGGCGCAACTTTTCTTTGCATTGTGGGTCTCAAGTCGCCAGGACGATACGCTTGGAGACGATTGCGGGCCTTTCCTTTCCCGCACCCGCAGAAGCCGCGAGAGCCAATGTAGCCCGCGCGGCCCGGGACGCCGGGTCAACTTGCCTCTGCATAGCAGTGAGGGCGAGACCATTGCCAAGTCCCCTCACATGAAGCCTCACGTAAGGAGACCGGAAATGCGAAAGACCTTGCTTTTCCCCGTCCAGGCGGCGACGCTCTGCGTCCTGCTGGCCGGCTGCAGCTCGAATCTGACCAACTCCACGTCGACTCCTGCGCCCACAGCGAGCGCGACGCCCGTTACGCTCAGCATGACGGACGATCCGCCAACCGGCGTTTCGGTGCTGTTCTTCCAGATCACGCTTACCGACGCCTCCCTCACCCCCGCGTCCTCTTCCTCATCGACGTCGCCCGTTTCTCTTCTCGGCAGCACTCCGGTGCAGATCGACGTCACCCAGCTTCAGGCGCTCTCAGCATTTTTGAGCACCGCCAATGTGACAGCCGGAATGTACAGCAGCCTGAGCCTTACCTTCAGCAGTCCGCAGCTGGTGATTTTCAACGCCTCCAACACATCGATCGCGAGCTCGTGTGCGGTGGGAACGGTTTGCGAAATCTCGCCCAGCGTGGACGGCTCGACGACGGTGAGCTTGACGTCGGCTCCGTTCCCGGTGACGATTTCAGCAACCTCGCCCCTCGGATTCCTGATCGATTTCCACCTCAACACCATCATTCAGTCCGATCTGTCGGTGAACCTGGCCGTCTCAAACGGCGTGACCGTGGCCGAGTTGCCGCCGGCCACCCCGACGCAGCCTCCTCAATTCGGGTCGGTGTCCGGCACGGTGGGAACTGTGACTGCAAGTTCGAGCCAGTTCACGCTACAGACGGCCTGGGGAAAGACCTTCACCATCGCGACCACCGATTCGACCACGTATACCGATTTCCCGACCAGCGCGTGCACGACGGCCGGCTTTTCCTGCGTGGCTCAGGGGCAGGTGGTGCAGGTCCAAGTCGCAGGCGTGCAGACTGGCGGAATTCTGACCGCCGGCCAGATCACCTACCTGCAAGCTGCGAGTCAGCAGACCGTGGAGGGGACTATCATCGGGTACAACGCCACGCAGTTGAAGCTGATCTTGCACGACAATCGCATGAATTCGGCCAGCTTGCCCCTGGGAGCGATGGCTGCGGTCACTCTCGCTAACGGCGCCACGTTTTCCGTCGACGCCAATGGCTTCACGATTCCATCCGGAATGGTCTTTACTGGGGTCGAAAGCCTGACGGTCGGCCAAAACGTTGCGGTGACCGTCGAACCGGGAACGCTCACTTTCCCGAGCAAGTTCAATGTTGTTGCCGGGTGGGGACCACCCTCGTCGATCACCTTCACCACCAACAACGTGCAACTGGAGCCGAGCCAGATGAGCGGAACCGTGGCATCGATCGACTCGTCGGCATCCAGCTTTACGCTGGCCAGTTTTCCGAGTATTGCCTTTGGCCCATGGGCTACCGAGGCGGCGCAGGGGATCACGGTGGATACAACGTCTGGGACGACTTACCAGGACTTCAGCATGGATAGCTTTGCTGGCCTAGAAGACAACGACGCAGTTTCTGTCAACGGATGGCTCTTTGAAAGCAATAATGGCCTGCAGGGCTCGGCGACGACCCCGCCCGTTGTCCTGGCGCAAACCATCACCTTGCACTCGATGGGCATGTTTTAGCGAACGCGAGCGCGATCAAGCCCAGGTCTCAAAGTCGAGACCTGGGGCGCCCGGCGGCCTTCTCCGGCGCGTGTTCATGACCGGAGCAGGCCGTGTCTTTTTGCCCGAATCCCGCTGGCTTGGGTCCGTTGCCAGTTATGGCAAGCTGGTTTGCGTTTCGAGCTGGGTCATCAGCTCTTCCCATTCCGCGGTGAGCGCAGATAACTGTGCGCGCAACTGCTCGGCCAGCGCCGCTAGGCGCCCGGTCTCGGCGGCTGAAACGTAAACGCCCAACTGTTGCTCGGTATGCGCAAGCGCGGCTTCGACGCGCGGAATCTCTTCTTCGAGGAAGGCGCAGCGGTCTTCCATCTGTTTCTGCTTGATGGGATTCAGACGCCGCGGACGGGCTCTCCCAGCATCAGACCCCGGCGCGCCGTCGCCGCCGTTCGCCGTGGCTGATCCGGCGACCGCCGCATGGTCCGGCGAATCTGCCGGACCGGCCGGTTCTATGGCGTTCGCGGCGGATTGCAGGTCATCCGCAGAGGATTGCGCCGCGGCCAGCGATTCTTTGCGGCGCAGATAATCCTCGTAATTGCCCTCGTACATGGTTACCGCGCCATTTTCAACCTCGAGCACACGCGTAGCCAGCCGATCGATGAAATAGCGGTCGTGGGAGACGAAGATCACGGTTCCCGAAAACGCGGCCAAGGCTTCAAGGAGGACGTCTTTGGCGCGCATGTCGAGGTGGTTGGTCGGCTCGTCGAGAAGCAGGAAGTTCGACGGCGAGACCAGAATCCGCGCCAGCGCGTAGCGATTGCGCTCCCCGCCTGAGAGCACGCCGAGGGGCTTGAAGACGTCGTCGCCGGAGAAAAGAAAGCAGCCGAGCAGGGAGCGCAGCTCCACCTCTGGAACTTTCATGGCGGCGCGGCTGATGTCGTCGAGGATGCGCGCTTCCGGGTCGAGCGCTTTGTATTGGTCCTGCGCGAAGTATTCGGTGACCACGTGATGGCCCAGCCGCACCGCGCCCTCGGTCGGCGCTTCGGCGCCGGTAAGCAGTTTGATCAGTGTCGATTTGCCCGCGCCGTTCACGCCCACCAGCGCCACGCGGTCCCTGCGCTCGATGCTGAAGCGCGCATGGGCGAAGACCTGCTTGGGGCCGTAGCTTTTGCCGAGACCCTCGGTCTCCACGACGACCCGTCCCGACGGCGCGGGTTGCGGGAACTTGAAGTGAATCGCCGGCTCTTCTTCGGGAATCTCGATGCGCTCGATCTTGTCGAGCTTCTTGATGCGCGACTGCACCTGTTTGGCCTTGGTGGCCTGGTAGCGGAAGCGATTGATGAACGCCTCCAGATGCTCGATCTGCCCGCGCTGGTTACGGTAGGCGGCCTCAAGCTGGGCGCGGCGCTCTTCCTTCTGCTTAAGGTACTTCGTAAAATTGCCCTGGTAAATGGTCAGGCGCTTGTTCCAGATTTCGACCGTGCGGTCGATGGTGACGTCGAGGAAGTAGCGGTCGTGGGAGATGAGAATGTAGCCGAAGGGATAATTTTTCAAATAATCTCCGAGCCAGTTGCGGGATTCTAGATCGAGATGGTTGGTGGGCTCGTCGAGAAGCAGCAGATTGGGCTTGGCGAGGAGCAATTTGGCAAGCGCGATGCGCATCTGCCAGCCGCCGGAGAACTCATCAGTTTGGCGCGTCCAATCCTGTTTATCGAAGCCGAGGCCGGTGAGCACCGCGCCCACCTGCGCGTCGAGCGCGTAGCCGTCCAGGGCATGAAACCGTTCCTGCGACATCGAGTAGCGTTCCGCGGCGGAGGCATACTCCGCGCCGGCGTGATCGAGTTCGGCCATTTGCGCGGCGAGCGCGACCGCCTCGCGCTCCATAGCGCGAATCTCCTCGAAGACGGTAAGGCACTCCTCAAAGACTGTGCGGCCGGTGAGCTGCAATCCTTCCTGCGGCAGATAGCCGATGCTCATGCCGCGAGTCCGCTCGATGGCGCCGTAGTCGAGCGTCTCCAAGCCTGTCACCACCTTCATTAGCGTAGATTTGCCGGCCCCATTGGCGCCGACCAGCGCGGTTTTTTCCTTGTCGCGGACGAGCCAGTTCGCCTCAAGGAAAAGCACCCTCGGCCCGAAGCGCTTGCCCGCATTTTGGAGAGAAAGCATCCTCTTTTATTTTCGCAGAGAGTTTGCCGCGCAGCCGGCATCGGCGGCTGGCGCACCAGTGCTCGATATCGGAAGGCTATTTCCGCTTGCCGCAGGTCCGGGCGCATCCGGAATCTTGCAAACCGCATAGCCGCGCTGCTGATAGGGGCAGTTCATGCCTTCAGGCGCCGGCCCATGAATGATCGTCCAATTTACCGGGTACTCACGCGCCAACCGCAGGAAATCGTCTTTGCTGAAGTGGTCCAAGCCGTAGCTCGCGTTGCTCATCCGCTTCCATTCGGGGGCCAGAGCGGGAAAGATCGCTACTGCACCCCCGTCTTTGTAATAGTCGGCCAGAGAGGAGCGTGCGCTGACGGCGCGGAAACCATGCGCATCCACGCCGGGCTGCTCGAAGTAGCGGGAATCGACGGCAAAGATGGCGCCGGTGGGGGTATTGCGGCGAATCCAGAGCAAGGCGTTGACCCACGCGTTGGAGCTCGTCGCGCACCCCGGCCATTCAATGTGCGGGCTCGCGGGATAGGTGGCGCGCTGCACCGCGAACATCCCCGCGGCGAGGGGAACGCAGAGCGCCGGGATCGTCCAAGGGCGGCCCTTGGCCCAGTATTCGCCGATGATGCCGCCCAAAAAGAGGATGAAGATCATGGTGATCAGGTGAAAGCAGCGCAGCGGCTGCAGGCGGGCAAACATATCGAATTCGTAAGAACTGGAAATGATGGCGGCGGCGAGAATCGAGATCGCCCCGAAGGGAAGCAGGGCCAGACTAAGCCGCGCGAACCCCGGCGTGATTCCGCGCAATTTAGCTTTCGAAAACCATAAAAGGAAGGCCAGCGGAGCCAGCAGTCCCAACCATGCGTACCACGGCCAGGTGAAGAGGAAATAGAAGTTGCGTGCGTAGAGAGCTTCACGATAGGGGCCTTGTGCAGGCCCAAACCCAAAACTGAGCGGCAGCGCCACCAGGACCGAAGCGGCGGCTGGAATCTCGCGTGCTTTGGCGGCGGCGACGCGCTCGACAAGCCAGGGCACGGATGCGAGAAAGACGAGGTACGCCGCCATTTGCGGATGAATGCCCGCGGTCACAATAGTCAGGAGCGTGGCGGGAAGATAGCGGCGCTCAAGAAACGCGGTGATGGCAAACAACGTGAGCGGAGTGGAGAACGAGCGCGCCGTGATGTAGGGATCCACCAGCATGAGCCCGGTGTTGGCGGCCGGCATGGTGAGCACGGCGGCGAAGATGAGCACCGCGGACCAGCGCGCGCGCTTGGCGCGAAAGCTTGCCAGCGCCAGCAGCCATGCGGCGACGAGAGTGGCGAAAACGGTGGCGATGTAGCAGAGAAAGAGCGTCCAATCCATCGAAAGGCGCGTGAGTTGCGCGGTCCAGGCCAGGAGGGGAGCGAAGAGCGACAGCCGTTCATGAGAGAGGAAAAACTCGCTCCCGTAGGGATAAAGCTGCGGATGAAGCAGCTTGCGCGCCGCGGGGATATAGATTTCGCCGTCGTCGACTCCAAGGTGGTAGCCGTGGACCGTGACGGCGGCGAGGGTGAGCAGACCCAGGCGCACCATCGGCAGACGCTGGTCTGGCGCTCCCTTCATGGCTTCCTCTTGGATTCAGGTTAAATGCGCCCGGCGAAGGCAGGCGTTAGCGAATGCCCGACTTGGGGAAGATTTGCGCAAGCCAGGGGAAATGCACAAATGAGGTAACCACCAAAACCGTGCTGCACAGCGCCAGCAGCATCATGAGGCGAGGCTCGCGGTAAAGCTTCTCAGGATTCTGCACCGGACTGTCGTATTGGAAGGACAGCTTGAAATAGGCAGCCATCAGCAATGCAATGAAGGGAAACGCAAAGATCATCTCCATGCGGTAACGCATGATGAAGGCGCCGAAGAAGAGCATAGACGCCGAGGCGTAGAAAAGCACCGAAGTGAGCAAGGAATGCTGAGTATAAAAGACGAACGACTTCCGGTAGCGCTGGGCGCATTCGACGCCCATCTGGCGATATTCGCTGAACCGCTTCAGGCCCATGAAGTATGCGCCGAGCATCCAGTAGGCAAGGAGCATCGACGCGGGTGGAAGCACGGTGGTGGTGACGATATACCAGCCCACGCAAAACCGGATGGGGTTGTTGATGGATTCCGCGAGAACGTCGAGATAGGGAACGTCCTTTAAGCGCAGCGGCGGCACGTTATACGCGCACCCCATCACCCACAGGGTGGCAACAGAGATCAGTATCGGCGGGGATACGGCGACCGCCAGCAAAAAACCGGCGGCTCCCGAAAGCAGCCACTGAGCATAAGCGGCTGGCACATTGACGGCGCCCGACGCCGCGGGCCGCCTGCATTTGGTGGGGTGCAGGCGGTCAAAGGGAGCGTCGAGCAATTCATTGAGCACGTAGTTGCTGCTCGAGACCGCGACCACCGCGAAGAGCCCCAAAACTGTGCGCATGATCACGGCCGTGCTCAAGTCGGAGCCGACAATACTTGCCGCAATTATAATACCGGGGATGACGAAAATTTGCTTGACGGAGTGATCGAGGCGAAATAGGCTCACGTGCGCGGCAATGCAACTGCGCAACCGGCTGCGGGTCGCGGCGGATGTGCTCGTAGCCAGGCTCATATCGTTTTTATTGGATTTCCTTCACCCCGATAATACGCGAGAATCGCGCCGATTAAACCGGAAACATGCTGCAATAGCCTCATAGCTGCCCCCCGCGCGGAAGATGAGTGGCGAGGACTCGCAAGAGCGAAAAGAGCCGGACGGGGAAGAGCGGCTGAAATGCGGAGCCTGAAACGCCGGCTGAACTGAGGCGCCCGAGAAGCTGCTCAACGCCAGAGGTCAAAGCTGCTCGTATGCGCCTTGTGAAGCCGCAGGTGCCGCTTCGCCGCGAAGTAAACCTGGCCTTCCTCTCGTCCGTCATACAAACAAGCATAGATACGTTGAGCCTCGAAAATGTGGCCACGCCGAACCGAAAAGGGCGCCATCCTATTCCGAAGGGTGAAGGGCCCACAATGCTAAAGCTGTCCCGAGTTTTTGGCTTTGCACTAATCATGATGGGCGCGACGATGTTGTTTGAACAGGCCGCTTACGGGTACACCGATCCCGAAACAGGTTTGCTAGCTGTCCAGGCGGCTGGGGCGGCGCCGGTTGCGGCAGGTTGGTGTCTGCGCCGCAAAATTTATGCACTTCTACACCGGAGCATTTCCGACAAGACAGAGCCGCCGGCTCAGGCGAACAACGAGCAAGACGCAACCCGGCCGTGAAGACCCAAAGCGATTCCGTGCAGCCCGATCTTCTCCCAGCCGAGCACTCCGAAATGCTGGAGTTGACCTTCCGCGATTCGGCCGGTCAGCTTCGGCTTACGGAAAACTGCGCCTTGCGGCGAATTCACCCCGGAGCTGAAGAAGCTACGCGCGATTTTCTTACTTCTCCGTTGCGCGCCACCCTCGAGGGCAGCGGCGATCTGATCGCCAGCAGGATTGCAGATCCTTGTCAGTATTCATGCGTGCGGCCAAGCGAATTGTGGCTGGAACATCCGCGCATCGATCCGCTCAGCTCCCCCTGGGAATGGTCGGCGGGGCAATGGCAGGCTGCCGCGGAGCTAACCCTGCGCATTGAGGTCCAAGCTGTCGAAGCTGGCTGGACGCTGAAAGACGCTACTCCGCTCAACATCCTCTTCTTGGGAGCGCGGCCCATCCTGGTGGATGTCCTCTCACTTGAACGCCGCGACCCGCGATCGAGCGTTTGGCTGGCTTACGCGCAATTTGTGCGCACGTTTCTTCTTCCGCTGGTGGCGGCGAAATCTCTCGGCTGGCCATTACAAAACACGCTCTTCGAGCGTGACGGATACGAGCCGCGTGCGATCTATCGCGCACTTAATCCGTGGCGGCGTTTCCATCCCGACCTGTTCGACGTGGTCACACTGGCGGCATGGTTCGAGAACGCGAGGAAAGAAACAAAAAGAACGCGCGCAGATCCCGCTCCGCGCGATCTGGAACTTGTAACCCACATTCTCCGCTGCCGCATCGCCCGGCTGCTCAAGCAAACGCGCCGCGCCACGCCCGGCGGGAACCGAAGCCGGTGGAGCGATTACACGCAGTGGGCCGGCCATTATAGCGCGGCGGATCTCGGCGCCAAGCAGCAATTTATGCGCTTCGTCCTGGAGCGTTGGCGGCCCGCACGAGTGCTCGATATCGGAGCCAATGCGGGAGTGTACTCGCTGTTGGCGGCCGAGGCCGGGGCGCAGGTAGCGGCTCTCGACAATGACGCCGGAGCTATCGAGCAATTGTGGAGAACCGCCGCCCGGCAGTCGAAGCCCATCACCGCCCTGGCGGCGAACATTGCCCGTCCTACGCCTGCGGCGGGTTGGAGAAATCGCGAACATCTTTCACTCCTCGATCGACTGAGCGGGAGTTTCGATCTGGTGCTGATGCTGGCGGTGCTTCATCACCTCATCTTGCGCGAGCAGTTGCCCTTGGGACATGTTGCCGAACTCTGCGCCTGGCTCACGCGCCGCTGGCTTGTGCTGGAATGGGTTCCACCTTCAGATCCCATGCATCAAGAGTGGCTGCGCGGCCGGGATCACCTCTATGGGCAGCTCTCGGAGAGCGATCGGATGGAGGCTTTTTCTTCGTATTTTCAAATTGCCCGTCGCATCCCCCTGGCCGATCATCGGGTGCTTTTGCTGTTCGAGCGCCGCGCCGGCGACACCGGCCTGGAGCAACCGGGGCCGGGAGCCGGCCGGGCATGATGAAGCGGATTGCACAAGCCTGGGCGCTGGCGGCCATTGTGCTGCTGCCGAATTACATCGACTTGACTTCCGGGGACGGGGATGCGCGGATGAGAGTTGCCACTCCGCTCACGCGCATCGCACTGGCGCATCTGACGGACATGGCGATCGTCACCGGGCTGTTCGCCGGCGCAATCGCGCTGCTGCGCAAAGCGCCCTGGTGGCCAAGGCTGCGCTGGGCCTGGATCGGACTGTTGCCGCCACTTCTGTTCATCCGCAATCTCAATCTGATTCCCTTCCACGTGCCGGCGGCCGTTATCGGGGCGGCAAGCGCTGTGTGGATCGGCCTGTTGGTCCTTCTTGGCTTGCGCTTTCCTCAAGCGGCGCCGGGACTTGGCCGCGCGGGCAGCGCGCTGCTGGCGGGATTTGCGTGCTTTGCCCTGGTGATGACCGCTCAACTGGTGCGCGCCACCGTCTGGCGACCCGGGCCGCAGGCCTTCGCGGCGCCGATTCCGGCGCCGACCGCGACCAAGCCGCGACTGGTTTGGATCCTCTTCGACGAGCTTGCCTATCAGCAGACCTTTGGAAGCCGCGATCCTTCGCTCCATCTGCCCAACTTCGACCGTCTCCGCGCCGAGAGCACGCTCTACACGCACGTGACGCCCATCGCATATCGCACCACGCGCGCGGCGCCGAGCCTTTTGCTCGGCCGCATGGTTACGAATGTCGCCTATGCGGCGGATAACCGTTATTGGGTGGAAACGAGGCGCGACCCGCATTGGGCGCGCTTCGACGCCGGCGCTTCGCTGTTCGGTCTGGCCAAGCGCGAGGGCGTGACGACGGCCATCGTGGGTTGGTATATCGCGTACTGCCCGGTTTTCGCCGGGCTGGTCACGCAATGCTATTGGAGCAACGACGACGCGCAGGACCGGGGCCCCACATCGCTCGACGCCAGCTATGGAGAGGACGTATGGTTTCCGCTGCGCATGCTGGCCGAACAGGCCTTTGCGCCGGAGCGAGCCTGGGCCGACGATGCTCGCTGGGGTGCCGAGGGGCATATCGCCTCAGTAAAAGACCTGAGTTGGCACGCTATGAAGACGCTGGCGACCAGCAACGCGGATCTGATTTTTCTGCATCTGCCGACGCCGCACCCTCCGGCCTTTTGGAACCGGCGCATCGCTGAATTCGCCATCGGCGGATCGTATCTCGATTCGCTCGATTATACGGACCGGCTTCTGGGCCGGATGCTTACCGTGCTCGAAGCGCAGCCGCGCTGGGCCGCGACCACGCTTCTGGTGCAGGGCGATCATGCGTGGCGCACGCCCATGTGGCGGCCGCTGCCGGGCTGGAGCGCCGAAGACGAGCGCGTCTCGCATGGCGGCGCGTGGGACCCGCGTCCGGTGCTGATGATCCACGCGGCGGGCCAACAGGCGCCGCACACCGTGGGCGCGCCAACCAGCCTGATGTACGTTCACGACTTCGTCGCCCAACAGATTCAGCTTCTGGGCGGGTTCAAGAAAAGCGATCTCAGAAACGAAAGACCAGGCCGGTGGTGAAGCGGTCGTGGCTGGCGCCGGGGGGACTTTGGGTAGGCGCGGCGATGTAGTCGGCGCCCACCCGCCAGGCGAAGAAAGGCAGGATGCGGACATCGACGCCGCCTCCGAGAGCGATGGCGAGCGCAGTGTTCGAAATGTGCCCGGGGCCCCCGCTGTTGGCCGAGTGCTCGCCGCCGACGAGGCCGTGCGCGAACACGTGGATGCCGGCTGCGCCGAGGGTGACGCGCGGGCCGAAGAGGAAGGTCGTGGTGCGCGGGACGCTGGCGCCGGCGCCGAGGCCGTAATGAGCCACGTCGACTTCCGCGCCCAGAAACGGCATCCAGCTAAAGTTTCCCGCAGCTTCCCACCCGTTTAACCCCCCAATATTGGCATTGAAGGTGTTGCTGCCGAGGCGGCCATAGCCGAGATAGAGGTCGGCGGAGGGGTCCGCAGCCCGAGCAGGGGTGGGGGCGCAGAGGAGCAGGAAGGGAAGGATCAGCGGCAGAGCGAGAAAAGAAAACCGGGAACGATTGCGCATTAACGTCTCCTGGACAAATGGGCGCCTGCGATGTGTGGATTCCGCCGGGCCCGAGTAGTGAACCTTCATTGAACTGATGGCGCGGCAGCAGACACGGGTTGGCTGCCGTGGACGGACCGGCCGCCTGCCGCCGGCGCGGGATGAAACCCAGGAGCGCGTTTCCGACGAGGCGGCGAATCCATGGGACGGAGCCCTTCACGCCGGTTGAATGGGTTCTTCCCTATCTCTTGGGCGTGCGAAATTAGCCTTTCTGCTAAAATAGCTAATCCACCCCCCTCCCCCCACCTTTTTTTCCCGAGCAAGTGGCGCGTTTTCAGTGGCTTGCGCGTAAATTTATGAAAACGCGTAGCTTACTCGCATGCGGCAGAAAACAAAGAAGTTAAATCTTTTTTTCGGAAAATTTGCACCGAAAAATGTGCATTTCCTCCGCTTGGAAGCGCCCTGATTCTTCATGGATTGGCCCTCCTTTGCCCCAAAGGCCGCTGGCCCCGGGCTGCCGGCTTGCATTTTGGAACTAGTTGCTAAGTGGCCAAGCGCCGTTGCGAAACGTCCTTCGGGGGCTTAAAGCCCCGCTATTGATGAGCCTCACAAGGCGCGGCTGAAAGCCGTGCCCTTTCAAGGCGGCGTTTATGCAATCGCCGCCAGGGCTGGACGCGTTCCTAAACATTCAGGATAAGGTTAACAATTTGGAGGAATTTCCCGGCATTCCGGGTCTGGAGAGTAACTGCTTCTATACGAGTGAGTTGGAAAGCAAATGCGCCATGGGAGGGGTTGACATGTTAGAAGTCCGTCTTTCCGAGCCCTCGAGATCGAGACACTTCGACAAGTTCAGGGCAGGCGGGCTGGGACCCGGTGTCATGGCATGTCCGGTTTGCAAATCGGAATCCTATAAACCGAAGGATTTGGCAGCGGTTGAGAACACCGCCTGGAACGGCTTGGCAGGATTGCGCCTCGCGTCCAGAAGGCATTGCGCCAGAAACGCTCCCAACTCGAAAGCTCGCGTGTTCGCCAGCTCTGCGAGAATTTCCTGCACCCAAGGCGCGTCCGGCATTCGCTCATCCAGCCGCCAGAGGCACCCTGGAGGCTCCCGACCGTCAGCCGGTCGCGTCCAGAGGATCAATCGTTCCTGGAGGTCACCGTTCGCGGCGTGTCTCCGCTCCGATGCGGCGTGGCTGTGATTTCCGTTCGCATCCAGTCCGCCGTAATAGAGATATAGTTGTGAGCTCTCCCGCTCCTGTTGACGGATGGGAATAAAGATAGTGAAGGAAACGGATCCCTTTGAGCCCATGAGCTGAACCCCAGGGGCCGGATTCGCAGTCTGCGGCATGGCCCGTTGCCGGGACTGCGCAAAATCGGGGAAATATCTTCAATCAAGGCTGGGAAGGCTGCTATTGCAGCAAGCGCCCTCCACGAGAAATGGCACAGTTTAGGGACAAGCCACAAAGCGCCGCACTTTAGCTTCGAGTCGCGTGGAGTCTCCGGCCGTCCCGGGCTCTGTTTGGTCTTTGATAATCGGTAAAAGGGGCGGGCCGTCTGGGAAGGCAGCCCGCAGACTCGGTATGTTTATGGAGCTACGTGATAAGACCACCCTACGACTTTTTTTTATGATCTGGACAAGACTTTTGTTACGCGAGTGCACTTTTGTCATGGAATACAGATTACTTTAGTCCTCTATTTTAGTCCTCTATCCCGATGGAGCGCGAGTAGGCTGGGAGCTTTCCCAGGTTGATCTCGTGCTTCGGGTACGCGAGGATGGAGGGAGGAAGCGCTCATTAGAAATATGGGGTTCGCCTAAATGCCGCACCAAGAAGCCACATTCGCGCACCGTGAAAACCGTGACGGCGCCATCGATTCCATTTGCCGGCGCTGTTTCGTCACCGTGGGCACGTCGGTGCGGGAGGTTGAACTGGAGCAGACGGAGAAAAATCACGCCTGCGATCCGGCCCTGCTGGAGCGCTGGAATC
>JASHUH010000426.1 GCA_030040115.1 Acidobacteriaceae bacterium
GGATTGGCGGAAGGCGCGGGGCTGATCGCGTCTCCGCATGGGCCGGCGAGCCCGGTGGGGAATTTGACGGCGGCGCATGTGATTGCGACGGTGACGAACTTCAATATTCTGGAGTTCTCGTATGGAGAAGTCCCGTGGCGGGCGGAGTTGCTCGATCCGCCGGAAGAGATTGTGGAAAGCGCGCTGGTGCTGTCGAAGCGGCCGGGGCTGGGGCACGCGCTGAACGAGAAGACGGCGGCGCGGCATGCGGTGTGAGCTGGGCGAGCTTTTCCCGGCGGCTCACGGTTGCCCGCGCGCGTTTATGTCTGAGCTGTAAAGCGTTTAAGTGTTCCTCAGCGCTTGCATGGGTTCGAGATGGGCAGCGCGCTGCGCCGGGACGGCAGCGGCAATGAGCGCGACCGCGGCGAGCAGGGCGACCACGGTTCCCAGCACCAGCGGATTCCAGGCATCGACGCTAAAGAGTTCGGCCGCCATGAGCCGACCCGCCTCAATGGCCGCAGGAACTCCGATCGCGAGCCCCAGCGCCACCTGCAGCAGGGCGTCACGCAGCACCATGCGCCCGACGTTGAGGCGACTCGCGCCGAGCGCCACGCGGATGCCGATCTCGGTGGTCCGCTGCGCTACCGCATACGCGGTCACGCCGTACAGGCCGATGGCGGCCAGGGCCAGCGCCACCAGGCCGAACAGCGACGTCAATTGCACAATCATGTTCTGCTGAGAAAAAGCCAGTTGCACCTGGTCATCGAAGGTGTGGAAGCTGGTGATCATCAGGTTGGGATCGATTTGCTGGAGTTGGCGGCGCACCTGGGCTTCGAGATCGGGAACTGCGCCGTGCGTCTGGATTTCGAGCGAAGGCATAAAGTGCGTATTCGCATCGAAGGCCAAGAACCCAGCGGCCTGCGGAACCGTGGGTGGAAGAGACGCCCACTGCCCGGAAGGAAGGAAATACATGGGGCGCGCGGTTTCCTGGGGATCGTCCGGCGGCCAATACTGCGCATTCTCGACCACACCGACGATGGTGTACATGCCGGTTTGCGACTCATCGAAGTCGCCGAAATGGGCGCCGATGGGGTTTTGGCCGCGCAGGTAACGCTGGACGAAAGCTTCGTCCACGATGGCGACGGGCGCCGCATGGCGATTGTCGTTTTCAGTAAAAGCGCGGCCCTGGATGACCTTGGTTCCGATGGTTGCGAAATAATCCGGGCTGACGCGCACCCACGCGGACAAATTCACGCTCGACCCGGGAGGAGGCGCAGGCTGCCCATCGATATAGACGTCGTTGTTGTAGCTGTTCCCGCTCATCGGGCTCCACAGCGACCACGCCACGCGCTCGACACCCCCAATCTGCGCGATCGATTGATGGAGCCGCCGATAAAAGCCGTCGAGTTCCTCGGGCTTGAGACCTGCGGTTTGCGCGTTAAAAAGCACGATGGCGCGGTTGGCGGTCTCAAAGCCGAAATGCTGACGCTCCATTTTGCGCAGGCTCAACAGAAGCAGCCCCGCGGCGCACAGCAACACCACCGAGATGGCTGCTTGCGCCACCACGAGCGTTCTCTGGGCGAGGGTCGCGTCACTGCCGGTGGCGCGATTGGCGCCCCGCAGCGCATCGATGGGATCGATGTGCGCCGCCATCCACGACGGCGCGACCCCGAAGAGCAAACCGGTAAGGACCGCCGCACCCAGAGCAAAGCCCAGCACGGCCCAGGAAGGGCTGGCGGTGATGCTGATGGGATCATGCGCGAACGCCAGGTGTAAGATCAACTTCGCGCCGCCGTAGGCGACAAACACTCCGGCCAACCCGCCCAGCACCGCCAGCAGCACCGACTGCACCAGCGCCCGCTGAACGAGCCTTCTGCGCTGGGCGCCCAGCGCCGCCTGGACCGCGATTTCCTGGCGCTGCGCGACCCCTCGGGCCAGCACGAGGTTGGCCACATTGGCGCAGGCAATCAGCAGCACGAAGCTCGATATCCACATCAGCAGATGCAGGTCGCTCTTGTAGCGGTCCTGCATTCGTTGTACGCCGGCGCCGCCGGGGGTGAGGCGCACATATTGGTGAGGGATCAGGATCCGCTCCGGGATGGGCAACTTGCTGAGCGGGCTGCGCAGAAACTGCTGCAGTTCCACTTGCATCTCCGCCTGCACAGCCAAAACGCCGGCGCCCGGCGTCATCCGCCCCATGAGGTTCAGCCACTGCTGCTCGCCGCGCTCCAGCAGATCCGCATCGCGCGGCCGCAGAGTTTCGACCAGATGGAGCGGCATCCAGAAAGCCGGAGGCGTGGCGCTCAAGCGTTCTCCGTAGAAGCCCGGCGGCGCGATGCCCACCAGCGTCACCGTCTTCCCGTCAATTTGCCAGCCCGAGCCTACTACCGAAGGGTCGCGGCCCAATTGCCGCCAGGTCTGAAAGCTCATCACGGCTACCGGCGCCGCGCCCTTGACGTCGTCGCGGGGCTGGAGCAGTCGCCCGGCATAGGCGCGGACTCCCAGCGTGTCAAACGAATTGCCGGAGACGAATTCTCCGTAAAACGGTTGCGCGCGATGATCGCTCCCGGTGCGCACCACCGCCATCTCGTGGTCCGACGACTCGAACGCAGCCAGGCCGGACAGCCCCGGGGTATGGTCGCGGAACTGGGTATATTGCAGGTAAGAGAACAAGGACCAGTCATTCGGCTTATCGGTGTAATCGGGAAGGCCGGAGTTGTAGCAGCACTGCTCGTTGTCCCCGATCCTCCACAATCCGGCCGGATCGTTCACCGGCAAGGACTTGAGCAACACCTGCTGGACCAGCGTAAAAATGGCCGAGGTGGCGCCGATTCCTAAAGCGAGCGTCAACACCACGGTAAGCGCAAACCCGCGCGAGTTCGCCAATTGACGAAACGCAATCTTCACATCGGTCAGCAAAGCGATGGCCTCCTGCATCCTCGACATCCCGTCAGGCAATCCACTCGCCAACTGTTGTTCCCGTATGCCACTGATAATCGAAGCTTCTGCGCCTGCTCCTCGGGCCTCGCGCGCGGGAGCGGTGTCCGTTTGGAGGCGCCGATGTCCATTTCCGAACAGTTTCACGGGACCTCACTCCGGCAGCGAAGCAGTAGCATCCTTCAATGTACGGGTCTTCGCCGGGGCGCGCTCGCGCCGTTGTGGAACCGGCGGGCCGTTCAAAGTTTTGGGAGGGAGAGTTGTCAAGGGAGGGGCACATGGGGTAGTTTACTAACTGGTTAGTTAAATCATGGCGACTCATCCTACCCCCGAATCCTTAGCCGAACGCTCGGCAGAAACGCGCACCCGCATTCTGGACGCCGCTCTGCGCGAGTTCAGCGCGCACGGGCTGGCGGGCGCACGGACGGAGCAGATCGCGGCCGCAGCGGGCGTGAATAAAGCCCTTATTTACTATTACTTCGAAAGCAAAGAAAAGCTGTATCTGGCGGCCCTGGAGATGGCGGCGGGACGGGTGCGGGACCGGGGAATGGCGGTGTTTTTGCGCGACGCCAGTCCAGGAGAACGGATTTTGCGCACCGCTTTGGACCATTTCGACCGGATCTTGGCGCAGCAGGAGTTCCAAAGCCTGATGCAGCAGGAGATGATGCGGCTGCACAAGGGTGAAGAAGGCGCGCTGCCGCTGCTGGTGAAGCGGGTGTTCAGTCCGCTGCAGGCGGTTTTTCAGTCGCTGGTGCGGGAGGGGATTGCGTCGGGCGAGTTGATTGCGGTGGATTGGCTGCAGATTCCGCTGGCTGCTTTGGGCGCGAACGTCTTCTATTTCCTGAGCGCGCCGGTATGGCGACTGGCGATGGCGCCGTTTGAGCCGTTCGACCCGGAGGTGCTGCGGGCGAGGCGGGTGGCGCTGGTGGAGTTTTTGGGCCAGGCGATGTTTGTGGACCGGAAACAGGGGGCCGAGCTGGCGAAACGGGTGCTGGCCGACACGCCGATGCCGGCGCCCGGGGAGTTTCGAGGATTGGAGGTAAAGGGCGAGTGAACGCGCGCAATCGAGTTTTTCTCATCCTGGGCATTCTCACTGTGGGATCGCTGATTTTTTATTTGCTCACCACACCCCGTTCGAATGAGTTGCAGGTGATTGGGACCGTGGACGCCAACGAAGTGGTGGTGAGCTCGAAGATTCCCGGGATTATTCAGACGCTGACGGTGCAGGAAGGCGACCGCGTGAAGGCGGGGCAGACGGTGGCGACCATCGAGAGCAAGGACCTGGAAGCGGCGCTGAAGGCGGCCGAGGAAACGGCGGCCGCGGATAAATGGAAACTGCGCGAAGCCGTGGAGACAGAGCGCGAGAACCGCGGCGAGACCGACAGCGGCACGCTCTCCGCCGAGGCGCAAGTAAGGGCGGCGGAGGCCACGCAGGCGCAGGCGCAGGCGCAATACGAGCACCAGCAGGCGGACACCAGCCGGACGGTGGCGCTGGCCAAGCAAGGGATCATGAGCACGCAGTCGATGGATGACGCCGTCACCAGCCTGAACGCCGCCAGAGCCGCGGTGAACACGGCCAGAGGCAACCTGGGCGCGGCGGAAGCCAACCTGCGCCAGGCGCGGGCGCACGAGCTGCTGACGCAGGTTTCCGCGCGGACGGTGGACGAAAACCGCGACGCCGAAGCCAACGCCGAAGCGTTGGCCGAAGAGGCGCAAGTGGATAAGGACTACGCGCAGATTGTGACCCCGGTGAGCGGGATTGTGAACGTATGGGCAGCGCGGCAGGGCGAAGTGGTGCAGGCGTCGACGCCGATTGTGACCATCATGGATTTGTCGCAGACCTGGGTGTACGCGCCGGTTCCGGAGACGGACGCGGACATGGTGAAGCTGGGCGACAAGCTGCGTGTGGTGATGCCGAGCGGCGCAACGGTGTGGGGCGCGGTGATTTCGAAGCTAACGGAAGCCGATTTTGCCACGGAGCGCGACGTGAGCCGCACCAAGCGCGACATCAAGACGGTGCAGTTGAAGCTGCTGATTCCCAATCCTGGCGAGGAATTTGTGCCCGGGATGACGGCGCAAATCTACATTCCCAACGAGCGGCGGGGGACGCATTGAGCGCAGCAAACGGCAACGGGGCGCGGCCGGCCGCGATGGCGGTCGAGAAGATCGTGAAGCGCTATGGCGACTTCGAAGCGGTGAAAGGCATCAGCTTCGACGTGGCCGAGGGCGAGATCTTCGGCCTGCTGGGGCCGAACGGCGCGGGCAAGAGCACGCTGATCCGCATGATGACCACGCTGATCCCGGTGACCGCCGGCAAAGCCGTGGTGGCGGGGCACGACGTGAGCAAGGATCCGGACGCGGTGCGGCGGCTGATTGGCGTGATTCCCCAGGCGCTGACCAGCGACCCGGATTTGACCGTCGAAGAGAACATATTGATTTACGCCAAGCTCTACAGCGTGCCGCGCGCACAGCGGGAAAGGAACATCGCCGAAGTGCTGGAAGCCGTGGACCTGACCAAGTGGCGCGCGGCGCAGACCAAGACGCTTTCCGGCGGCATGCGGCGCAGGCTGGAGATTGCGCGCGGTCTGGTGCACGATCCGCGGATCTTTTTTCTCGATGAGCCGACCACGGGGCTGGATCCGGTTTCGCGCATTGCGGTGTGGGAAATGCTGAACAACCTGA
Source organism: Acidobacteriaceae bacterium (assembly GCA_030040115.1). GTDB lineage: Bacteria > Acidobacteriota > Terriglobia > Terriglobales > Acidobacteriaceae > Telmatobacter. The sequence goes on from JASHUH010000426.1 coordinate 5,599, forward strand.
AGGCCAGGCGTAACCTGACCATCCTGCTCACCACGCACTACATGGAAGAGGCCGACAAGCTGTGCGACCGCATCGCCATTGTGGATCACGGCAAGCTGGTGGCGCTGGGGACGCCGGCGGAGCTGAAGAACAGCGTGGAAGGCTCGAACGTGGTCGAAGTTCAATTTAATGGGGAACCGGAGGATTGGCAGGCGCGCCTCGAAGGACTGGAGGGCGTGACCAGCGTGCAATCGGAGAGCGGAGGGTTTTACCGCCTGATCACGTCGTCCGGCTCCAAAACCACGCTGGAACTGGTGGAGATGGCGGCTGAAGCGGGAGTGGGACTGAGCTCATTAAGCGTGCAAAACACCACGCTCGACGATGTGTTTGTCCACTATACGGGGCGGCAATTGCGCGACGAGCAGGTGAAGGCGCCGCTGGCCTCATGGGCCTTGATGC
>JASHUH010000427.1 GCA_030040115.1 Acidobacteriaceae bacterium
TCATGGGGTTGGTCAAATCCATCATCTTCGGCACGCGGCGACGGGTGGGTCCGAAGAGCGTGCGCTGCGCCTCGGTGGGGCACTCAATGACGTCGTCGGGCGCGCCCAGATACTCGCGGATCAGCTCCGACTCGTGCTTGTAGAAGGTGCGCTCCAGGTGGGTGGTCAGGAATCCGTCCATGATGTTCATGCCCGGCGTCAGGCTGAGTTCCGTTACCCGGCGCAGGATGAGCGCCTGGTCGGCGGCCTGCTGCGCGTCTTTGCCGAAAAGCATGATCCAGCCGGTGTCGAGCGCGCCGTAAATATCGTCGTGGCCGCAGTGGACATTGAGGGCATGCTTGGTGAGCGCGCGCGCGCCCACCTCCAGCACCATCGTCGAAGCCTTCCCCGGCGCATGGTAGTACTGCTCCACGCCGTACACCACCCCCTGGCCGGAGGTGAAGTTCACCACCCGCTTGCCGCATACCGAGTGGGCGATGGCGCCGCCCTGAGCGGCGTGTTCGCCCTCGGCCTCAATGGCCAGCGCGTTGCCGCCAAAGACGTTCAAATGGCCTTCGGCGTATGCCTGCTGGAAAAGTTCTCCGCCTTCGGTCGACGGCGTGATCGGATAAAAGACACCGGCGTCGGCAACGCGGGTTTCGGTGTGATACGAAACGAGCTGGTTCCCGTTGGCGGTAACCCGGATGCCTGGATAGCGAGCGGCAGCTTTCATAAACCCCTCTCATGAGACCGTATTCCGGCCTGCGCATGTATGTGCAGTGCACCTCTGGCGCTTGGATAAGTGCGGCGCGGCCCTTCTCTTCGCGCCTGCTTCATCACTCCGTCGGGCCGAGCCAAGCTGCGGCCGCTTCGATCCACCCCTGCAAATTGTATGAGGCCGATACGGAGAGCGGGAAACCCAAGGGGAGAGTCTTTCCCGCGAAAACAGCCTACTCTTTAGTATGCGCCCGATATGGGGACGACGTGCCAAGACGTGGTACGAAAAGGACGTTACCAACTCCTGAGGCGACCTTCACCCGGCGGGCTTAAGATCCTCCCCGAATGCCGGGACCTTTGCGCCATCGCGCCCTTTGCCGCGGCGGCAAGAGCCGTTTTCTCCATGCGCTATGATATAGATAGGATTGGGGCTGCGGATGTTCGTGGTGGTCTGGCGGTTCGAAATTGCCGAAGACAAAATTGATGGATTTGAAGCCGCCTATGGTTCCGAAGGCGCCTGGGCCCGGCTCTTCCGCAAATCGCCCAGCTACCTGGGAACCGAACTGCTCCGCGACGCCTATGTGCCCGGCAGCTATCTCACCGTCGACCGCTGGGCCAGCGAAGCCGATTTTCGCGCCTTCCGCAAGGAACATGACCCCGAATACGAAATCCTTGACCGGGAATGCGATGCATTGACTGGCCGCGAAACCCGCATTGGGGCGTACACCGTATAAAGGCTGCCGGACGCTATTCGAGCACCAGTAGATTGCGCCGAAACTCCGGCCCAGCCATGTAACGGAGGCCGCGGTCGAATGTAACCAGGACGCCGTCATGCTTGATCGCTAGGCCGAGCAGGTACGCGTCCGTAATTTGTCGATGGCCTGAGATCCGAGCCGCGAAGCCTGCAGTCACAGCAACCCAACTTTCCGCGTCAGTGATCGGCCAATAGTGGTAACCGGGATGCACCCTCAGCGCCTGAAGGATCGCTATCGCTCGCCCCAGAGTGATTGTGCCTGCCTGCATCGACGGATTTGTCGTAATGCGAATGAACCCTGCTTCGGTGAGCGGGCAGACGCCCCAGTCGTCCTTGCCTGATGAGAGAAACCAGCGCTCTGCCCTATTCCGATGAATGTGATCAGGCTCGGTCAAAGCGATCAGAACGTTCAAATCAAGCAAACTTCGTCGGACCAAACTCTTCCTCCTCAAGCTTCTTCACCATCTCGCAAGTTATGGTCCTCCCTGTCCGAGGCAACATCGGGAGGCCAATCTCCGAATACTCGATCTCGGGCACAGGAGGTGGCGGCGCTGCCTCCGCTTTACGGATCAATTCATCGATGGCGGCGCTCAGCGTGATTCCTCGCGCCCGGGCATAGTAGGAAGCAAACTCGTGGGTTTCGTCGGAGAGTGTGATCGTGGTCCTCATACCTCCATGCTGCATCAAGCCCATAATTGATGCAAGCTTATTAGAATAACATCATAATTGGATTTGATACATCGTATCGTTTCTATGCATCACAAATGGAGCCGTGGTTGTGACCGTAAGCACGCCCGATAGATGTGCGCCTTCATATTTCACCCTTTCTTCGCCTTTTTCCCTGTCCTTCCATGTCTCATCCTGCTACAATCCCAACGAAATCCAATTCCAGCCCCTCGCCGTTTCCTGCGAAGAAAACAGAAGGCGGAGGGCGAGCGGTTTTTAGAGGAGCCCTCCCATGCCCGTTGTGGACGACCGCGCCAAAGCCGTAGAACTTGCCCTTGCGCAAATCGAAAAGCAATTTGGAAAGGGATCGATTGTGCGGCTCGGCTCCCGCGAGGCGCTGCTGCCCATTGCGGTGATCTCCACCGGATCCATCAGCTTCGACGCCGCCCTTGGCGTGGGCGGAATTCCCCGGGGCCGCGTCACCGAGGTCTTCGGTCCCGAGTCCTCCGGCAAGACGACCATCACCCTCCAGGTCATCGCCGAGGCGCAAAGGAACGGTGGCATGGCGGCCTTTGTAGACGCCGAGCACGCGCTCGATCCCGGTTACGCCAAAAAGTTAGGCGTGGACGTGGACAACCTGCTGGTTTCTCAGCCGGATAATGGCGAGCAGGCGCTTGAAATCACCGAGGCTCTGGTGCGCTCCGGGGCCATCGATGTGTTGGTGGTCGATTCGGTGGCCGCGCTGGTGCCCAAAGCCGAGCTCGACGGCGAAATGGGCGACTCGCATATGGGTTTGCAGGCCCGGCTCATGTCGCAGGCGCTGCGCAAGCTGACGGGCACGGTCTCGAAGTCGCGCACCGCCCTTGTCTTCATCAACCAGATCCGCGAAAAGATCGGCGTGATGTTCGGAAACCCGGAAACCACTACCGGCGGCCGCGCATTGAAGTTCTACTCGTCGGTGCGGATCGATATCCGCCGCATCGCCGCGGTCAAGGAAGGTGATGCCGTAGTGGGTTCACGGACCAAGGTCAAGATCGTCAAGAACAAGGTGGCGGCGCCTTTCCGCGAAGCCGAGTTCGACATCCTCTATGGCGAAGGCATCAGCCGCGAGGGCGACGTGCTGGATCTTGCCGTTACCCACAATATCGTCGAGAAATCCGGCGCCTGGTACAGCTATCGCGGCGAACGCATCGGCCAGGGCCGCGAAAGCGCCCGCTCTTTCCTGAAGGAAAACAAGGACATCTTCGGCAAAATCGATGGTGAACTGCGCAAGCGGCTCAACATCGGAGCCTTAAAGGCCGAGATTCCTGCCGTCCCCGCTGCGGGTCCGGCCGAAGCCAAGGAAGCGGTTCGCGGGCGTAAAGGATAACCGACTATAACCAGGACAAGAAGGCGGGCGGATATCGCCCGTAGGCCCGCTTTTGACTCGGAAAAGTAATGTATGTATATTTATGTATGAAGGAGGCAATATGAAGCCTACCGATCAGACCAAGGAGCACGTGATTGCAACGTACGTGAAGCCTGCGCGTTTGAAGGGCGAGAACGTCGTCCGGGTTCGAGTTGGAACCGTGCAGAAGGAGCTCGGCTGGACGAACAGGACTCCATCAATCTTCTCTACTTTGAAATCCAGGGAATTTCAACGGGAAGCGGGCGTGGAGCTTATGGAAAGGCGGGAAGGGCCTGCTTCCGGCGGACCAAGCACCACAGTTGAGTTTCTGTACCGGATTCTCGAATCGCCGGGCGCTCTCGCAGTCCGTCCAGCGAAGCCGTCGCCCGTTCCCAATGGATCGGGGCTGAAGGCGCTCTATGGCTTGCTTGCGAACACCTTTCGGGAACTTGGCGGCGGCGAAGCCTTCCTGAAGCGCGAGCGGGCTGCTTGGGGACCAGACCCATGGGAGAAACTCGAGTCGGAGCACACAAAGCCAGCGGGGGAAAAGTAAGTGAGCTTGGTCTATTGGGATTCGATGCTCTTCGTCTATATGCTGGAGGCCCACCCAAACTACGGTCCCGCTGTAGACAAAATTCTCGACAGCATGATCCGGCGCGGGGACACCCTGTGCACAAGCGTGTTTAGCGCCGGAGAAGTGCTAGCTGGTCCAAGGCGTCGCGGTTCACAGTCAGAGGTAGATACAATCAAACAGTTCTTCATGAGCGGCACGGTTGAAGTCCTGCCTTTTGCTCTAGAAACCGCCGATCGTTTTGCGTCGATTCGCGCGGCAAACAAGGTAAGTCCCGCCGATGCTATCCATCTGGCATCGGCGGCGGAAGCCGGTGTGGATGTCTTCTTCACCAACGACGCCGATCTGAGGAAGCTATCAATCGCAGGCATCAAATTCTTCGCTGACCTGGATGGCAGAATGATCTAACCATCGCTTTTGGGGTTCAGATTGCTAGAATTTCCCTGAGAGCAGCTATGCCCGTCAAAGCCATTTATCCCGGCACTTTTGATCCGCCGACCAACGGCCACCTGGACCTGATCCAACGCGGCGCGCGGCTCTTTGATCGTCTCACCGTCGCT
>JASHUH010000428.1 GCA_030040115.1 Acidobacteriaceae bacterium
ATCGCCACAGATTCAGTGACGGCCCGCCATAATGTTACAAGCTGTAACATAAAGGAAAAGCAGACGAGCGGCCGTTTCCGAAATAGAGGAAAACCGCCAGCCGATCCCCCGGTGCGAGCGCCCGCACTCTGGAGCGTCCGAACCTGGTCCGCCTCACGCCAGCGCGTGCGTCCCATGGGTTACGGCCGCTCCCGCGCGCAGGGCGGCCGCAATCAAAACCACCTCGGAAATCTCCTGCTCATTTGCGCCCGCCTCCCGCGCTCGCTTTCCATGAATCTCAATGCAGTATGGGCACTGCGTTGTGAAGGCTACGGCCAGCGCCATCAATTCTTTGTGCTTGGCTGAAATCGCTCCCGGAGCCATCGCGGCTTTGTCGAAGGCCCAAAAGGCCTTCGTCCCTTCGGGCGCGTTTGCCTCCAGGGTTTTGAGCTTGCTGAGATTCTTCATGTCGTACATAACTTTTCCTCGGGCCGGTCGAGGCCCATGCAGCGGAATTCTGCATATCTTAACGCAGAATACCCTTGACGATCTCTTTCATCAGCGGCGTTTCCTGGGAAGATGATCGCCCTGCGCTCCAAAATGGAGAGACTCAACCAGGATCGCATGGGCCACCGAACAATCATCGTCGCGTGCGAGGATTTGGGCTGGTCATACGATATTCCCATCATCGATTTGTGCTTCGCGGTCCGCCGATCTTCTCGACAGGCGCATAGCACTGTTTCTTCGACTTTGGCCGGTGGAAGCGCGAGTTCCGGCCCCCGGCTGACACCGAACATTAAAATGAAATCTGCCTTCGCATTCCATGGGTGGACGGCATCGCGTCGGAGCCCTATCAAGGCAAGTCCCCGTCACTGCGGTTGCAGGGCGATCGCGGCGCCGTCCGGTTCCGGAACTTGCTTCCGATTCCGCTCAGCCAAAAAGCAACTGGCAAGATTTGCAGGCAAGGAGGGTGTGACAATGAGGTCCTGTGGTTTTCAGCGCGGCATTTCGGGCATAAACCGCCGCGACTTTTTGATCGGCTCGGTTGCGACTGCGGCTGCATCCGCCATGAGCCGCCCGGCGCCGGCGCAAGACGCCGCAACTCGCGCCAAACTCGATCGCATCAGCCTGTTGACCAATGACTTCGAGGGCCTCCTGCCGGAAATTTGGGACCGGAGCAAACCGGCGCCGCCGGGAACGCTGAACATGATGGATCTCCCCCACCAGGTGGCGCACCGTCTCCGCCTCCACCATCTCGAGGTGTGCAACATCAACCTGCTCTCCATGCAGCTCTCCTATATCGGGGAATTCAAGGAGCGGATGCGCAAGGCCAAATCCAAGGTGGTGGACCTGATCGTGGAGCTCGACCCGCCCGAAACACGCTACCGGGGCCATATCAGCGTCTGTTCGCCCGATCCTGAGATTCGCGCCCATGCCATCGAGGAGACAAAGAAGTGGATCGATATTGCGGCCGTGCTCGGGTCTCCCAGCATCATGCCCGATCAAGGGGTCCGCTACTTGCCGGCAGACCTGACGCCTGCCATCGCGGGGCTCAAAACCCTGGTCGATTACGGCCAGGCGAAGGGCGTCGCCGTCATTCTGGAACCTCGTGGAGAGCGGCTGGACCAGTTAGTGGAGCTGATCAAAGGCAGTGGGGCATATTCCAATCCTCAGATCGGAACCGAAGCGGGGCTGCGGCTTTTGTATCCTCTGGCGCGCACCGTCCAGCACATCAACGACAGCCGGAGGTCCAACCTCCCCTTGGCAATCAAGCTTTCGAAGGAATTGGGCTTCAAAGGCTGGTTCTCCATCGAGACCGACGGTGGCCCGGATGCATGGGCGCAGGTGCAGAGGGTGATCGACGCCTTGCTTCAATACCTGTAACCCCGACCGGCTGCCGGATACATTCGATTCTGCCACTCGATAGAGTCCAATCCGGCCCCGGTTTACGCTGCAATGCCGCCACCCTTTACGCTCAGATTCCGCCACCCGGAGCCTCGCAATGAATGAGCAGCATCATCCCGCCGGAGGCCGGACCGAATGTTTGCCAAAGCGTTACTGACGGGTCGCCGGTCACTCGACCAGGCCCCGGAATTTCACTTACAAACGCGGCACGGAGGCGTAGAATTGCCTCATTGAGCGGACCATCGCGGAAATCTGGACTTCTGTGCAATCGGTCGAGAGGCTTCCTGACACGTCCATCAAAGTGGAGGATGTTGTTTTGGGGGATCTGTTAGGGACGTTCGTGCGCGCCGGTGATTGGCCCGAAGCGGCCGCCGCTTGCCGGAGGCGGCGATCTTGCGGATAAATGATAGTTCCGTCTGAGAAGCCGGTATCCCCGGAGACCGTCTGATTCGTAAGGCACATTGGGAAGGAGTGCGCGCCGTTTAATTCGCGTGGCTGAAATTCGCCTAACTCAACGCTGGGTTACCGTCGATTTGTCCAGGCTGTCGTGTTAGCATCACTCAAATGCCTGCGGCATACCGCTTCTGCACCCAGAGGAGATGCATCCATGATCGAATTCGCGAAGGCAAAAAATGAATTGGTGAGGGACTCCCACGGCCGCACATTCAACTGGACGCTTCTCAGGCGCAAGACCATCTATCTCACCGGCCACGGCCAGCACAGGTTCCGAGACGGCTATTGCACCATTCCAAATGGAACAACCGTCCACTTTTATCAAACCTACGGCCGCATGCTGGTTGGCCAAAGGCTGCCCGCATTCATACGCGGCCAAGAGAACTGGGAGCCGGAGCGTTCCTTTCAGGCAGGCCAGTCCTGTCCGAATATGACTCTGCTCCAGGATGACGACCATTGCGTTCAATACACGGAAAGAGCGATCGGGGACCGGTTGGCCAGAGAGTCGGATGCTTACAGCCACTTCAATTTCAATTGCAACCAGTTCTCCGGGCTCAGTGGCTATATGCCCATCCAAAGGAAACTGCTGCCGGGTCAGGAGGCGCCTGGTCCGCACTCATTCACGGGTCGGCCCATGCTCAAGTTGCAACAAATCCTGGAGTTGCTGAGGGGCAACACCCTCCACTGGTGCTGCTGCCAGGAGATCGCGGGCCAGCTATCCGTGGCGAAGAAGATGGCGGAGGCGCAGGACCAACGCTCCGCTTTGCCCATGAGTTCTGCAGAATTTATGCTGCTTGGCCCCATCGAAAACTTCAGCAAGACGGTTCAGGAGGGTCTGCACGCAGCCAGTGCCGTGAGCGGCATGATCCGGGGCGGTTACAATCCTCGAGGAAGCTGGGTGCCCGGGGAAAGACACGCGGAGGGAACTTATATTCCGACCATCAAAGGGTCTACCATGCCCTACGAAACTCTGCTGATAGCAAGAAACAAGGGACCTGCGTTTGGCGGGACGGCCGCAGCCTACATAGCGAACCTCAAGACTCCCGCAGGCACGATACCGAACTCTCTGGGGAGGGCCCGAACGGGAATCCAGGCGCAGAGCGACCGCGAGAAAGCGGAGAACGCGTGCAAGACAATCGAATTGGGCATTTTGGCGATACAGAACGAACCGCAGGGTGACCCATTTAAGACCCCGAGCGCACTCGCGTACCTGGAATGCAACCTGGTCCGGGCCAAGAACCTTTCGCGGGCTCTCCAAGCGCTCCGCTAAATATCTGCCGAGTCTGCCGGAGCATTATTTGAGGAGTCTGGCTGCCGGCGGGAGGCGATGATGCGGGTGTTTCCGCATCAAGCCCGAAGGCCCAAAGCCGAAGAGTCGTTTCGCTGCCGCCAAGCTGGACACGGAAAACGAGTGAGCTGTCGAGATATTGTCATCCCACTCACGACGCGGGTCTGGAGTTTCGGTCGTATCGTCGGCAATGGAGAGAATGCCCGAAAGGGACTTCACTCGGGCCGGAGCCTCCTCGGGGTTCTGACCCAGGCTGGGTGCGGAGGATGTTAACCGCTTCGATGAGGAAGAGTCGCCGGTCACTCAGGTTATTGCCTTCCTCAGGGCGTCGGAATGCGCGCAGCACCGTCAATTAACGTCATCTCTGTTTTTCGCAGAACTGATCGGGTCGGTCCCCAATTCGCAACCAATCAGACACATTGCCATCTCAACGCACAGTCATACGACGCTATTCCTGGCGGAGCGCGACGACAGGGTCAACCCACCCGGATCGGCGAGCCGGGAGATAGCAGGCCGACAATCCCACCATGACAAGAATGCCCATGGCCCCTGCGGCGATTCGCAGGTCTGACTGGCTGTGCCGAATGCTTTGCGCCACCGGGTCCATGCTTGCCGCCATCACACGCATAACCAGCACTGCCAGGGTGATGCCAATGCATGACCCTATGACAATCAGCGTCGCACCTTCAGCCATGATCATTCGCAGAATATCGCTAGAGCGAGCCCCTAATGCTAGCCGGATGCCGATTTCGTGGACGCGACTTGAAACCGAATAGGCCGTAACGCCAGCCAGTCCCACGTTTGCCAGAACTAACCCGAAGGCTCCCATGAGTGCGTAGCTCCATAATCCGATCTTCACAACAAACATGACCTGCTCGATCCAGTCGTCCATTGTCTCTGCGTTGAAGGTTGTGAGGTTTGCATCGATCGCAGCGATTTGGGCGCGAACAATTGAGGCGGCATCGAGACCAGGAGTGGTGCGAGTTGCCAGGGTGATGCCTTGAAATGGCGGTCTGTCGTAGTCATTCTCTGTCATCGGCAGGTAGACTGCGGGGCCGGGTTGTGCGACGGGAGTTTCGAGTACGTCGGCCGCGACGCCGACTACAACGTAAGATTGGTCTGGCGCTGAGGCGCTGTAGTCAAAGGCCGACCCTCCCATCAAGCCAAACGTTACATCGTTCCTGTTGACGAGAGAAAGCCTCCGTCCGACGGGATCATCGTTCCTCCATATGGTTTGCGCAAGGGCCTCGCTCACCACGATGGAACGCGCACTTCCCTTCTCGTCATCCTTCACGAAACCGCGCCCGCGAAGAATGCGGATTCCCATGATCTGAAAATAGTCGCTTCCCACGATGTACTTTGTCGCTTGATCGACACGTTTAGAACCACCTATATCCGTGGTGAAAGTCATTTTCCCGCTGGGTTGCATGGGGATCGCCTCTGTCCAGGTAGCAGCGACGACACCCGGCAACGCCTTCACATGATCCAGAAGCTTCGAATAAAACTCTTCAGCTTGCGAAGTACTGTAACCATCACGAATTGGGTCAACTGAGATGAGCTGGGTGTTCCCGGCATCGAATCCGGTTGCGCCCGACATCATGTACTTCATTCCGAAGACGATGTAGCTGGTGACCAGGAGCAGAGTGAGCGATCCTGCCATCTGTGAAACAACCAGCAGGTTTCGGACGCTGAGAGTCCGCCGCTTTCGCAACTGGAGATTGGCGCCTTCCTTCAAGGCGGGCACAAGTTCCGGGTTTGTCGCCTGGATCGCGGGCAGCAAGCCGATCGCGAGGCCGGTAAGGGCGGTGAGGCCAATGGTGAAAACGAGCACGCGCCAATCCACTTCCACATTGAACCGGACTGGCATGGCAT
>JASHUH010000429.1 GCA_030040115.1 Acidobacteriaceae bacterium
CCAGTTCGAAGCTCTCGCCCACTTGCTCCATCACCTGCTTCAGGCGGGCGTAGAGAACGGTTACATTTTCCTCTTCGTTATGAAAAGGGACGACGATCGAATACTTCTTCGCCATTCTAGGACTTAGACGCATTTGCGGCGCAAAAGTTCCGCCGCCACGCTCCCCCCTTCTCATTATTTCACATTCCCGGCGGGGCGGCCATGGCAAGGCGCGCCCTATCGATCCAGTTCGCCGAGCATGGACTGCATTTCGCTCAACGCGTGGCTATTTCCGTCCCGCGCCGCGCAACCAATGCCGGCTTTCAGCCGCTCGATGGCCTCCTGCCTGCGTCCTGCGCCGGCCAACGTCTGCGCCGCCATAAAATAACCCGCCGTGTAATCCGGATCGTTGGCCAGTAGGGTGTCGAACTCGGCCAGCGCCCCCGCAGTGTCGCCGCGGCCGGCCAGTTCCATGGCCACGCCGTAACGGGCAAAGCTGTTTTTGGGGTCCAGCGCCAGGATTTCTTTGAGCCGTGCGATCTTGTCCATGATCAATGATGTATGCGCAGAAGCCACATCGTGAACCCGCGCCCCTGAGGCATTTGCCTATTCGGCGGAGATTGCTGAAACTGGAACAGGGGTTTCATCCCTGTTTCGTAAATTGGCCGCTGTCGATTCTTATTGTAGCTGGCTGCCTGTGGAAAGCCGAAAGAGAAACGCAGCGAACGGCGAAAGGACGGCGGTCAACGGAGCCATAGCAAGATGAGCGAGAGCCACACCAATCCGGCGGTGCGCACCGTGGCCAGCACCCAATCCGAGATGACCGAGATCATCCTGCCCAACGACACCAACACCCTGGGCAATCTCCTGGGTGGACGCCTGATGCACTTCATCGATCTGACCGGCGCCATGGCCGCCTACCGGCACTCGCGCGCCAACGTGGTCACGGCGGCCATGGATCACATCGACTTCATCCGCCCCGTCCGCTTAGGCGACTTGCTCACCTTGCGCTCGAGCGTCAACCGCGCCTTCAACACTTCCATGGAGGTGGGTGTCAAGGTGTGGGCCGAAAACACGCGCACTGGCCAGGTGGCGCACGTGGCCAGCGCTTACCTGGTGTTCGTGGCCGTCGACGAGCACGGATGCTTGCAAAAAGTGCCGCAGGTGCAACCGGAAACCCCCGATGAGGTGCGCCGCTACGAAGGGGCCTTGCGCCGGCGCGAGAATCATGAGGCTGAACGCAGCGTACGCAAGCAGGCAAAACAGGTCACCGCGGCGCTCCAGGAGGCGCCAAGCTGCTAGGCAAGCACAGGCGAAAGCCGATTGCGCTTCCCGCCGCAATTTTTTTTAAGCTTCTATTCGCGCCTTCATACCGTGATGGCGCAACGGGTTTCGAACCAAGAAGGAGAAAACAGCAACTATGGCGCATTCACATGCCATGCCTCAGCCGGCGGCTTTGCCCGGCGTAGCCAAGATTGTCGCCGTCGGATCCGGCAAAGGCGGGGTGGGCAAAACCACCGTGGCCGTCAACCTCGCCATCGCGCTCGCCAAGACCGGCCAACGGGTGGGCCTGATGGACGCCGATGTCTACGGTCCCAACGTGCCGCTCATGATGGGCTCCTCGCAGCAGCCCAGGGTCGGTCCCGGCAACATGATCCAGCCCAACCTCACCCACGGCGTCAAAACCATCTCCATCGGCTACATCGCCCCCGGCGACAAGCCCATGGTGATGCGCGGACCCATGCTGCACCAGATCATCCGTCAATTCCTGCAGCAGGTGGACTGGGGCGAGCTCGATTACCTCATCGTCGATCTGCCCCCGGGCACCGGCGACGTGGCCCTCTCCCTGGTGCAGACTGTACCGCTCACCGGCGCCGTGGTGGTTTCCACGCCCAGCGACGTGAGCCTTGAAGACGCGCGCAAGGCCCTCGAGATGTTCGCGCAGGTCAACGTGCCCCTGCTGGGCATGGTCGAGAACATGAGCTACTTCCGCTGCCCGCACTGCAACGAAGTCATCGACATCTTCTCGCGCGGCGGCGCGGAGCGCACGGCGAAGCAGTTCAATGTCCCGTTTTTAGGTTCGATTGAATTGATTCCCGCTATTCGCGAAGGCGGCGACCGCGGATTGCCGGTAGCCCTCGCCGGCCCCAAAAGCCCGCAGGCCGCCGCGTTCTACGCCGTAGCCGAAAAACTGAAGGAGCAAGCCGCGGCCGCGGCCGCAGCCGCCAAGGACGTCATCGAGATTCGCTAGATAGCACGACTCGATGATCCGTCGGTTGAAGTAAACGTCGGTGTCCCAGGTCCGGGGTCCCCAGCGTACGATTTGTGCTCGCTGGGGCAGAGGTCCCGCTTTTGGGACCTGGGAAGCCACGAACCCACGCGGCGTTTGGCGCGGGTCTGGAAATGTAAACTCACCACAAACCTGGGTGCCCCACTTCTCGAATGGGCATCAGGTTCAATAGAATGAGCGCACTGAGAATCACGCTTAGATTTTTGTGTTAATTCTGTGCTGTACTGTCAGCGGCAATTTTGCTACTGCAAAGCAACTGGCGGCAACGCGACTTTATGCCACTAGACTGAAACTGATAGCTGGTTGCAGAGGGCCGGAGGTTCACCTGTGAAACAGAATTCGCTGCAAAAGAAACGTAAGCCCGGCAAATTGGGCCTGGCTTGATCGATACTGTTTCTCCCACTCCTCCCGCTACCCGGCGTTGCAGCAGTGCTTTCGGTCCCTTACTCCAGATGGAAGCGAAACCGCTCTAAACGTCAAGAACTGTTATTCGAAGGCACGATGCGCAGCCATGGCAGGACGTTACCGTGGGATCAGTTGGAGATCAAGCGCAGAGAGCAGAACGGCTGCGTAGTC
>JASHUH010000430.1 GCA_030040115.1 Acidobacteriaceae bacterium
CTGAACGCCAAGGCCTATACGGTTATCGGCGTCATGCCCCGGTGGTTTCAATTCCCCGATTCCACCACGCAGTTCTGGACCCCGGTTTATCACGACAACCCCGAAAACATCATGTCCATGCTCGACATGCACAATTTTCGCGCCGTGGGTCGTCCCAAACCGGGAGTCACCCCCGCCCAGGCCACGGCCAACCTTACCGTCATCACGCGCCGCATCCACAACGCGCACCTCGATGACCCGTTCATCTCCGTCGGCGCCAACAGCCGTCCCTTACTCGAACACATGGTGGGCGACATCCGCCGCCCGCTCTACGTGCTGCTCGCGGCCACCGCGTGCCTGCTCCTCATCGCCTGCCTCAACGTGGCCAATCTTCTTGTCGCCCGCGCCGCCGCGCGCCGCAAAGAGCTGGCCATTCGCACCGCCATGGGCGGCGGCCGTATGCGTCTGCTGCGCGAGCACCTCATGGAGAGTTTCCTGCTCTCGGTCACGGGTGGCGCTGCCGGCCTGGCCCTTGCGTATGGCGCCGTCACCTGGCTGGTGCACACGCACCACGACCTCGCCCGCGTCGGGGCCATCGGGATGGACGCCTCCGTGGCCGCATTCACCGTCGGCGTCATCGTGCTCTGCGCGCTCTTTTCCGGCTTGATTTCCGCGCTCAACGCCGGCCACCGGCGCGTGCTCCTGGCCCTGCACGAAGCTTCGCGCGCCCACAGCGCAGGAACCGCGCGCACCCACCTGCGCAAAATCCTGCTGGCCGCCGAGGTCGGCCTGACTGTCCTGCTGCTGGTGGCCGCCAGCCTTTTGCTCAAGAGCTATGCCCGCCTCCGTTCCACCAGCCTTGGCTGCACCACGGCCAACGTGCTCACCCTGCGCCTCAATCTACCCGGCACCCGCTACAAAACGCCCGGCCCGGCCCCGGCCAATTTTTTTGGGACCCTGCTCCAGCGCGTGCGCGCCCTGCCCGGCGCTCAAGCCGCCGGATTCGTCACCGGCGTTCCCGGAGAGGGATATCTGGGCGATATGGCTTTCAACGTCGTCGAACACCCACCCCAGCCACAAGGCCAGGGAACCTTCGCCATCTACCGCGCCGCCGACCCGGGCTACTTCGCGGCCATGGGCATCCCCATCCTGCGCGGACACACCTTTGACGACGGCCAGGTGCTCGACGGCGCCAATGAAGTCGTCGTCAGCGAATCTTTTGCCAGGAAGTATTTTCCCGGTGAAGAACCCCTCGGCAAGCACCTGCGCCAGGGCATGACCGGCAAAAAGCTCTGGACCATCGTCGGCGTCGTAGGCGATACGCGCTACTCCATTGGCGAACCCTCGCAGCCCATGCAATATTACCCGCTCTATGCAGGCCAGGAGAACAGCGGCACGCTCGTCGTCCGTTCCAGTCGCGACGTCGAGCAACTGGCCCTCCCTGTCCAGCACATCATCCAGGGCATGGATCGCGACCTTCCCGTCTCCAACGTGCTCACCATGGATCAGCTTCTCGGCAAGTCCACGCTCGATCAAAGCTTCGACGCCACGCTCATCACGGGTTTCGCGGTGCTGTCTCTCTTGCTCGCCGCCGCCGGCCTCTTCGGCGTTCTCTCCTATGTCGTGGCGCAGCGCTCCAGCGAGATCGGCATTCGCATGGCTCTCGGCGCGCAACGGGGCCAGGTGCTCGGCCTGATGCTCGCCGACGGTCTGCGTCCGGCAATCTTCGGGCTGTTTCTGGGGCTGGCGGCCAGCGCCGCCGCGACGCGCCTGATCAAGTCCATGCTCTACGAAACGCGTCCTCTCGACCCATTGGTCTTCGCCGCGGTCGCTGCCTCGCTGCTGGCCGTCGCTGCCATAGCCTGTCTGGTCCCCGCATGGCGCGCCTCGCATCTCGACCCCATGCAAGCTTTGAGGACAGAGTAAGCTCGCCATCCATCAATGACCGTCAAGGCGGCATTTTGCGGCAGCGAAATCATTTCGGGTCCTCGCCCTTGTGAGGCGCGGCCGGCGGCGATGGAGAGGCGGGAGACAAGCTGCCGTTCCCATTTTTCCCGGCTGCTTGCCGAGCCAGCTTCTCCGCTTGTTTTCGCTTGTGGCGCCGCACGAGGTCAGGCCAGAATTCGACCACCTCGGAACCGATAATCCCCTGGGCGGTGACGGTGAACCCACGTTCAAGCGTGCCCCTTACCGTACGGTCCGGTTGCGGGTAGTAGACGTTGGAAATGCTGGAACCAATGAGGTTTCCGAGCACATTGGCATAATTGGGTCCCCAGGTCCCGCGATCCCGTTTGCACCATATGGTGCCGCTGGCCGCCCAAAGAATGCGCCTGATAGGACTGCCCTTGCCTTTCTGAAAATAGCGCGGGTCCTCGCGAAACAGGCTGGTCAATACCGCGTTTCCGAAGAAGTTGCCTGTGAAATAGTCAGTGTAGGCCGCGCCAAATCGCTTGCCATAACCCTCCCATCCCTGTCCATATTGAGGGAAGCTGTTATCGGCCTGGTCAATGCCGGCGCCGGCGGCCGAGAGAAGGTATGCCCACGGATCGGTCGCGCTCTTGAAAAACAGTTGGAATTTCTGGCTGGCGCTCAGAGGAGCGGCATCGCGATTATTGGTCGTGTTGAAGGCCGCCATCAAGCCCAAAACCCGCTGCCGCTCCTGTTGTTTCAGTTGTTCTTCGGCTGTTTGCTGCTGTGTATTTGAGCTTGGAGAGGATAAGGGCTGGGGCGCAGTCTGGCCGGCCGCCGGCGGATCGGCGGCAGGGACGGAGCCCGGTTCCAGCAGGTTTATGAATAGACCAACCGGGAGCTCAAGATCCGCGGTTTGCGACCTTAACAAAGGAACTGCAACGAACCAGGCCGCAACTATGGATGCAGTTGCGAACCATCGATTTGGAACCAATCGGCGCACTTCAATCCTGCTCGCAAACGTGGGGTCCGACAGAGCCTTCGTCCGAGTTTAGGTGCGATTCCTCGGTCGGGTCAATTTTTCCGTCGAGTCTCAACCAGGAATCAACTGCGTGAGCCGCAAATGCGGCTGGTGCGCATTTGTCTATTGTGAAATTCCTGGCTTTCAGAGATCGTCATGCGTCAGGCGCGCCGATGGTAGCTAGAGTCGCTCATTGTCCGGGCTCCGTCTGGTTTGTCGCCAGCCTTGACCTGGCTTGAGTTGGGTCACCTCGGCTCACCGCTGGCCGGTTTTTTGGGGGGAGTGATTTATAAGCTGGCGTCGCCTCTCGCGGGCGTCTCACCCGGCGATCTGCACAACCATCAGGAGTGCGTCAGCCGCGTGATGGCCGCATTCACGGCGCCGTCCAGCACCGTGCCCGGCTGGCTTCGGAGCTTCTGCTGCAGAATGCGGTATTGGCGAAGAGCATCCGGTCGTTGCCCTGCGATTTCCAGAAGGCTGGCTTGAATGTAGTCGTGGATCAGCGGCCGCAACGGATCCGAGGAGCCGCCGGAGCCGGAGTTTTCCAGCCACACGTACGTCAGCCAGGCGTCCTGCGCAGGGACAGCCGACAGCGACTCCACCAGCTCCGTGCGGCCGGTATCCGCCATGTCGCAGCAGAACGCAAACACGTCGCGCCGGTCGTCGGGATCAAGCGTTTCGCCGTGCGCGCGCATAAAATTCGCAATTTGGATCAGCTCCCTTCGCGAACCCGGCTGATCGTAGTCGGTCAACCCGCCGATCTCCAGGCTTCGGACAAAGGGCAGAGCCTTTCCGGCGCCGGCGGCCGTGTGGAAATGCCGCACCGCCTCGGAAAAGTCGCCCCCGTTCTGGAGCATCCAGTTGCCCAGCATCGCGTTGGCGTACACATTCCCAGGATCGGCGGCCAGGGCGGCGCGAAAGTTCTGTTCCGCGGCGGAGCCGAATTCACGTTCTGCAATGTGCTGGTTGAGCCAGTGCGCCCAGCCCAGATGCGCCTGCACATCCGCGGCGCGAGTCCCTTTGCTGCGCGTCAGGCCCGACTGCAAAACAGGCATCATTTCGTCCAGCGCGCGGCCCCCCAGTTCCGTCGCGCTCTGGCCTTCCGGAACCGGAATGCTGAAGTTCTCCGCCCAGAGCATCGCCGCGTTCAATTGGCCCTCCAGAACCGTGCGGTCCAGCGGGTCCGCCTTGAGAATGGCCGCGTAGGTATCCACCGACGCCTGGTAATCGCCTTGCGCCGCCTGCGTCTGCGCCAGCGCCAGGTGCGCGGCTCGTTCGCGCTGCTGCCGGTGATGCGTCATGAGCCACGTCACTCCGCCCCCGATCGTTGCGCCCAACCCCACGATCGCCGTGACCCGGCCGGTCCAGCTCATCAGAAAGCTCCACGCCTTGTCGGAGCGTGTCTCCGGGGGAACAATCTCATCCGCCATCGTCCAGCCTCCCTTCCATCGCGCGGCGATTCCAGCAACCGGAGGGTGATAACTTGATTCAGCATACGATTGCCATCCACGTTTCGAGGTAACTAAAACTTTCACCCTTGATCTCGAGAAGTCAACCGCGCCGCGAATCGGCGCCCATCCTTCGCGCATTGTGCGAAAGGCAGGAGAGCAAAATCCCCGTCCCGGCTCTCCGGCGCGGAACACGCCAAGCCCCCATACCTGTCAAGCCAAATTCCCGCATCCGCCAGAAAAGCAGACGCTTCCCGTTGCCGGTAATTTCCTCGTCCGGCGCATAATCGTTCCATGCGCAATCTCCGCCAACCCGAAAGCTCCCCAACCGCCGCGCTCCCCGGAAATGCGCATCATGGCGCCGGAATTCCAGCCGTTTTCCGGAATCCGTGGCGATCCATAGGCAATCCATCGAAGATTGCAGCCGAAGAAAACCGGCAAAACACCCAGAGAACCCGAAAGCGAGATCCGCAGCCCTTTTATTTTCTTATTTTTGCGGCTAACCATTTTATTTTCTGGAAGATACACTCTCGCATTCAGGTCAACCCATTGAAAACAGGAGATTTACTCGCCGGTGACAAAAAAAGGGAGGGGAGTGGGCGGGGGAAATTAGCCAAAATAGCTATTCTGGAGCCCGTCGCCCAGTCCGCCGCCCAATCCAGGGAGACTCCGTGTTTTCGACCGGGCTCGCGGTCTTACCCGCCGCAGGCTGCGATCCATCGGTCGAGGAAGCCGCACAGCTCTTCGGGAGGCCGCAACCACACTTCCGCCCAGGTCGCCCGCCACGCGCGCCGCACCAGCACGCTCAGTCCCCGGCCGCGTAAAGCGCAAAACGCCTTCTCGTCGGTGAGATCGTCGCCCAGAAAGGCCGTGGGGCCGGCCTCGCGCGCCTCCGCGAGAAGTGCCTCGATGGCCCCGCTCTTATCCCGGCCGGCGCGTAATTCGAGCCCCGACTCGAATTCGAGCAAGTTGAAGCCCCTCTGGTGCGCCAACGGTTCGAAAAGCGCCCGCGTCCGCTCCTCGATCGCCCGCGCCGCCTCCGGCGAGGCCCCGCGCCAGTGCATCACCGCGGCGTTGAGCTTGTCTTCGAAGAGCCCACCGAAGCTGTCCTCGCGCAGGCACCGCCGCAGAACTTCGAGCCTTCGCTCCATGTCCTCGGGAATCCGCTCGAGCTCGCGCCGCCCGTCCGGATAAAGCCGCTCGGCGCCGTGCAACCCCCACACCTCGATCAGCCCATCCAGCCCCAGCAAGGGCGCGATCTCCGCCGCCGGGCGGCCGGTGACCACCGCCAGCCGCGTCTTTTTCTGTTTTTGGATCGCGTTCAGCCGTTCCCTCACCCCGGGCCACGGCACGGCCTTGAAGCGGTCCACCTGAAACGGCGCCAACGTCCCGTCGTAATCGAGCAGCAGCAACGGCGCCCGTCCGCCCTCGAATGCGGAAAAAAACCGCTCCAGCCGCCCTTCCGCTTCGGAAGCGGAAGCCCCTTCGGTGTGCGGCGCCATTACCGTTTCAAGGCTCATTCGCTGCTTATCTCCATGCCTCAGGCGGCGTAGAGCCGCCCGCAGTCGAACATCGTCTAGGCCAGGCTTCGCGATCCGTGCTGGGTCGCCCGTCCGCTGGACGGAGCAGTCATCGCAGCGTGTTCGGGCTCGAAAACTGATTCCACCGCTGCGGGCTTGCCGCGGCCCTTGGGAGACGCAACCCGGCTCGCGCCGGCGCCATCAGGTTGTTCCAGACGCAGCTCACGCAG
>JASHUH010000431.1 GCA_030040115.1 Acidobacteriaceae bacterium
AGCACGCCGATGGCTCCGCCCATCAGGGCCATGGTTCCGCTCTCGATGAGAAATTGCACCAGCACGTCGCGCTGTTT
Organism: Acidobacteriaceae bacterium; assembly: GCA_030040115.1. Classification (GTDB taxonomy): domain Bacteria; phylum Acidobacteriota; class Terriglobia; order Terriglobales; family Acidobacteriaceae; genus Telmatobacter. Next base: position 78 of record JASHUH010000431.1, read on the forward strand.
GGCGCCCAGCGCCTTCCGCACCCCGATTTCCCGGGTGCGCTCCGTCACGCTCACCAGCATGATGTTCATGATGACCACGCCACCCACCACCAGCGCGATCGAAGCCAGCCCCAGCACCACCGAAGCAAAGAGCGAGCTGACCTGCTTCCAGATGTCAAGAAAGGTGTCATTGGTCTCCAACTCAAAGTCGTCGTCGGCGCCGGGCGCGTTGTGGCGGCGCACCCGCATGAGCACCCGCACCTGGTCCTCGGCCCGCTCCATCCCCGCTGCGCTGCCCTCCGCGCGCGCGTAGATCGTCACGGAGTCGTTGTAGCCATAAATCTGCTGATAGGTGGTGATGGGCACGGCCACCCAGTTGTCCTGCGACTGGCCTAGCGTCTTGCCTTGGCGGTCGCCCACGCCCACAATCGTGTAGGGTACGCCGTCCACGCGAACCTCCTTGCCGATGGGATCGCCGGGGCCGAGGAGGTTGTCGACGATGTCGTAGCCGACAATGACGTTGTGGGTGGCGTAATCCTGGTCGGCGGGCGTGAATCCGCGCCCCAGGGCGATATCGATGTTATTGAGCCCGAGCATGGTCCAGGTATAGCCGCGCAGTTGAGTATTGTTGCTGGAGTGACCCTGATAGACCACGTTGGTGGTCTGCGTAATCATGGCGCCCACCTGACTGCACTCCGTGCATTCGTCGCGCACCGCTTCGTAGTCCTCAAAGCGAATGATCTTGCGCTTTTGGAACTTGAAGTATTCTTCGGGGGTCAAAATCACGCTGGACATGCGGGTCACCGTAAACACATCGGCGCCGTATCCGGTGAGCTTGGTGGCCACGTAGCGGTTGGCGCCATCCACTAGCGTGATCACCATGATGACCGAAGCGACGCCCATCACCACCCCGATGAGGGTGAGGATGGTGCGCAGCTTGTTGCCCCACAGCGACTGCAGCGCCAACCGGAATGCTTCGATGAAGGTCATGGCGCCTCCCGTTCACGGCCCGGCGCAGGTCCGGCGCGACCGCGCCCTCACGGTCCGGCGGCGAATCGGGTTACGGTCCGGTCTCTTTAGTTTACGGGAATTCCTGTTGGCCCGTCGGGGCGGTCAGGACGCAGGCGCGCGGGGGCCGCGTCAATCGACAAAATCGACCTGCGGGGCGATGGGAATGATGCCACGCTCGTGGCCCATGCCGAGCAGTTTGCGGATGGCCTCGCGCCCGTCGGGCCCGTAATCGAGGGTGCGGTCGTTCACATACATGCTCACAAAGCGGCTCGCCAGGTTTGAGTCGAGATCGCGCGCAAACTGCATGGCGTATGCGAGCGCCGATTCGCGATCGTCGAGGGCGTGGCGAATCGAGTCGCGCAGGGCTTTGGAAATGATCCTGTGCGCCTCCGCACCCAGCGAGCGCCGGATGGCGTTGCCGCCCAGGGGCAGCACCAGCCCCGTCGTCTCGCGCCACCATACGCCGAGGTCGATCGCCTTGCAGAGGCCGCTCAACGCGTAGGTAAGCTGGCCTTCGTGGATAATGAGGCCGGCTTCGTGGTTGCCGGCGCGAATCTCAGGGATGATGCGATCGAAAGGGACGGTGACGGTTTCAATCTCCGGATTGAAGATTTTGAGCGCGAGATAAGCGGTGGTCAGTGTGCCCGGAACGGCGATCCGAACCTGGCCGAGATCGGCCGGGGCGAGTTTGCGGCTCGACACCACCATGGGGCCGTAGCCCTCGCCCACGCTGCCGCCGCAATTCATCAGTGTGTAGTTCTGCTGCAGATAAGGATAGGCGTGAAAGCTGATTGCGGTGAGATCGTAAAAAGCGTCCTCCTGCGCGCGGCGGTTCAGGGTTTCGATATCGGCGAGGGTGTGGGAAAAGCGGTAGCCGGGGACCCGGACCTTGTGGGTCGCCAGACCGTAGAACATGAAAGCGTCGTCGGAGTCGGGGCTGTGGGCAATGGAGATTTCAACCATGCGATCGCGGGAAAGCGATTCAGCTTGAGTGGCGCTCACAGAGTGGCTTCCTTTCAAGAAAGAGGCAGCGATCGCCTAAATAGGATGCGGCGAACGAGTAGAGCGGCGGAAGCGGTTAAGGCCGGCCGCCAGCGCTGCAGCGGCGGCGATTTTGAGCGCATCTCCAGGCAGGAACGGGGTCACCGCCAGAGCCATCGCGGGCTTGGCCGACAGGTGAGGGAGGGCTCCGAGCCATAGTGCGCCGCAAGCGAGAATCAGAGCGTCGCCGACGGCGGCGCTGAGCAGGGCGGAAGCAAAACCACGTCCCATCCGGCGCCACAAGCTCGAGATCAGCATGGCGGCCAATGGATAGGCGAGCAGATAGCCGCCCGTGGGACCCAAGATGTGCGCCAAGCCGCCGCCGGGGGCGAGTGAATTAGGCGCGAATACGGGCAGGCCCGCCGCGCCCTCGGCCAGATAGACAGCGAACGTGGCGCCGGCCAGCCGCGGCGTAAGCCATAAGCCTAACAGCAGCACGGCAAACGGCTGCAGGGTGAGCGGCACGGGGGTGAAGATGAGCGGCACGGCCATGTGGGCGCAGAGGGCAGCAAAAACACTGCCGGCGAGGACGACTCCGGCGGGGCGCAGCCACGCAACCGGACGCGATAGGGCGGCGGGAACGATGTCAGGCGTAAGCGGCGGAGAGATGGATTTATTCATGAAAATTCCTTCAGGGCCCTCGCCGATCTTGGATTAAGACCAAGGGAGCAATGGGTTTATGGTTCCCATTCCAGATCACTTTCGGGAGTGGCATCGTGCACCGACAAGGCTTCGCGCCGAAGCTTGGCATGATGATGAAGCAAGATATGGCGCGCCACGCCGGCCGCCGCCAGCAGCAGCGCACCCAGAGAAACGAATAGGCCGATCATCAACCAACGCATAGGGGCGAACCACCCAAGAATACCAGAGCGGCGCGCGACATCGGTCATCAGGCCCTCCGCAGGCTAGCTTCGAGCCAGTCGAGGTAGCGTTGGCTGCCAGCTTCCACGTCGAGAACCAAAAACTCCGGCACCTCGTAGCTGTGCAAGGCGTGGAGACGCGCCTCAAGGGCAGGGACTTGATCGAGTCCGGTTTTGAGCAACAGGAGCGCCTCGGCGGAGGTCTCGACCTGGCCCTGCCAATGGTAAATGGATTCGACGCCCGGCAGCACGGTGGCGCAGGCTGCCAGCCGTTCCTCGACGAGCGTGCGGCCCAGGCGCGCGGCTTCCTCGGGATTGACAACGGTGGTGAACACGATGCGAGCCTGCGGATTCAATTCGGGCATAAGAGCCTTTGGGGCGGAAAACCCCTTGGCGCCAGTCTACGCTGAAACCCAAAATCCGGTGTGGGCCGCCATCACAGTCCCGGGGTCAAAACCGCTGGCCGGCCAAGCTCTGCATGCAGCCGGAGTTGTTCGACAGGTGTTGAGGCGAGGGAACGCAAATGGGCTCCTGAGCTTGTCTTTGGAGCCCGAGGGCCGTCGCAGTACGATGGGCCATGCGGTCTTGCAGGCGATTTCCCATATCCATTTTTCTTATTTTCTGTGCGGGATTGGCGGGGCCGGCCTACGCCCGCGGCGCGCAGCAGCCCCCTGGCAAGGCAACCGCCGAACCGCCGCCGCCCAAGAGGGCGCCCGCGCCTGAAGACGTGGCCGCACCCATCCCGACGCGCGCAGACATGCTGCGTGGCGCCTACGGCCCGTTTCGCGCCAACAACGATTTGCTTTATTACCATCTTGACCTTCGCGTCGAC
>JASHUH010000432.1 GCA_030040115.1 Acidobacteriaceae bacterium
GCGGCTCGTGGCCCACGCCTGCAAAAGCGCACGGTCTGCCGACGAACACTCCGGAATCGGAGCCGCTTTGGACACAGCACACCCCCTGTCCAAAGACTCTACTCAATATCTATTACTTATGCAAGTAAACACTAGTTTGAAAGGAACAGGATGGAGAGAATCCCGGCGCCCGCGCCGAGGTCTAACTAATCGCAGACCAGCGCCGCATCGGGCCAGACTTCGATCGCCCCGTCACCCTGCGGCTCGGCGCCGGCGCCCCTGCCCGCTCCGTCGATGGCGCGCGCGGCAAAGAACCGATTGACCTCGTCCAGCACCTGCGCTCCGCTGTGCGCCTGATAGATGGCCGCGCGCAACTTGGCCCCGCCCGGCACGCCATGCGTGAACCAGGTGGCAAATTGCTTCATTTTCCCCGCCGAATCGCCGAGCCGCGCATCCCGCGGCAAGTCGCGCGTCGCCTGTTCCTCCGCCAACAACATTTCGAAATAAGTGCGGATCATCCCAAACCGGTCCTCGACCGTCGGAGTCTCGTAAGCACCCGTCGCCGTGTACTGCGCAATCTGCCGGAAAATCCATGGATTCGCCGGCGCCGCGCGCCCGATCATCACCCCGTCGCAGCCCGTCTCGGCCACCATCGCGGCCGCGTCCTCCGGCGAGCGGATGTCCCCGTTGCCGATCACCGGAATCCGGATCGCCCGTTTGACCGCCGCAATCCACTCCCACCGCGCCTGACCGCTATAGCCCTGCTCCCGCGTGCGGGCATGCAGCGCCACGGCGTTCAGCCCTTCGCCCTCCGCCATCCGCGCCAGTTCCACGCACACGATCTGCGCATCGTTCCATCCCATCCGGAACTTGACGGTGAACGGAATCGTCAGCGCCCGCCGCACGGCGCGAAAAATCTCTCCGATCCTGGGCAGATCGCGTAAAAGGCCCGACCCGCCATTGCACCCCACCACGCGTTTGGCCGGACAGCCCAGGTTCAAATCCACCAGGTCGAAGCCCGTTTCTTCCACGATGTGCGCCGCTTCAGCAAGAGTCTCGGGGTTCGATCCGAATAATTGCGCCCCGATGGGGTGCTCGTCGTCATAGAACGTCAAATAGCGCCGCCGCTTCGATTCCCGCATCCGCGCCAGCCCGTCCGCCGAGGTGAACTCCGTCATCAGCAGCCCGCATCCGGACTCCGTATTGCTGATGGTCGCCTCAATACCTTCCGCGGTCGCGGCCGTCTGATCCCTGACCCCTGACCCCTGGCCTCTGATCTCTGTTCTCTGGCCTCCGCTGAACAGACTCGCGTGCCGGATGAACCGCCGGAACACGGTATCGGTGACACCCGCCATGGGCGCCAGCACTGTCGCCGGCCGCACTGCAACCGCGCCCACGCGCACCGCGGCCGCGACCCGCGCCTCGGCGGGCATCGCGTGCTCCACCGGATTGTCCCAGTTCTTCTTCACGGTAAAGCCCCGCCGCGCCATGAGCCTCTAAATTCGCACCTCTATGTCCGGGCGACTCTTCATCAACAATCTGGTTTCAATAGCCTTCAACTTCGCCGGATCCACGCGAAAACGCTCCGGAGCGAGAGTCACCTGGGCTGTTGGTGAATCTATGCCCCTTTCAATAATTGTGATCATGCCAATTCGCCCAATGCCATCTTCGGCGTATATCCCGAAACTCGAAAGCTCGCCCTGGAACATATCGGAGTTCTCAGCCGAAACGGCAAGGTAACGAAAGTGGGCCGGCATGGACATTAACCGGTGATGAGCATCCTTCACGATGTCCTGCCGTTCTCGTTGCCGATGCGCCGAAATAAACGCCTCTTTTGCGGTTGGCTGCCTTGGCCCCAGGTTCACGGGAGCAAGGCCCTTGTCCAGCAGCTTGATCACAACAGCATGCAGATCGCCTGCCCCACCTCGATCTACTGCCAATACGTCAGCTGAGATCAAGGAAACCGGCGGCTCAAGGTAGATGTTGGGAACGGATAGCGTTCGCCGCAGCAGTTCTGCAACCCCATTGATGGCTCGTCCCTCCCTTTGGCGTTGGGTCAGCCTCCAGGCGTCTTCCTTCACGGCCATCACGATCACCTTCCTTCCCGTCTTTTTAGAGCGCGCTCTGCCCAGACCCGGAATCGCTCGGCAGCTATGTAAAGCGCCTCAATCGTTTCGTCGTCGATCCGCCTCACGCCGTAGGAAACATCTGTTTTCGCACTTACCAGACTTTGAAAATGCCGAATGCTATTTTGATCGATTTTGGCCTTTGTACATGCGCGTTTCAGAGCTGTGACAGCTTCCTGGTGATTCTCGCCGCGTGGTCGCGTGCCGCCGAGCCCTATTAAAAGAGCATCGCTGTAAGAGATAGCGCTATGCACCGCAAGCAGTCTACCGCCGAGGCATACACTGAAAGATCATCCCGGCAGAGTTTCATCGCGTCAGCAAGCTGCATTGCGCGGCGGTGGTAAACTGCCAACTTCCCTGGGGCATGTATAACCATCATCATGCATAAAGGCCCCCGCCGCGGCGGAGGCCTTTGCATCCAATGCTGCCGCTGTCGCCGCTACTTTGCCGCCTTCGCCTCGCCGGCCTTGGCGTATTTTCGCCGGAAGCGTTCCACGCGCCCCGCCGTATCCACCAGCCGCTGCTTGCCGGTAAAGAACGGATGGCACACCGAGCAGATTTCCACGTGAATGTCGCCCTTGTGGGTCGAGCGGGTTTCAAAACTGTTTCCGCAGGCGCACACCACGCGCACCGCGGCGTAATGGGGATGAATCTTCTCCTTCGGCATCGCTAAAAAACGAACCTCTCCTCAAAATTCTTCTCTTCCAGTTTAGGGGGATTGGCGCCGAAAGGCAATCGCTTGAGTCATTATCGGCCCGTTTCTCCGTCATCCTTGATGAGACCTGCCGTCCGTCGGCGATCCGATTTGAAATCGCGCCCCACGCGGGCTTCGGATCGGCTCAAAGCAGTTTTGGAGTTCGAGCGGGCCACATTCGCATAAGATGGTTCACGCCATGAAAATTCATCCTGCGCGCTTCTCGAACTTCCCATCCGGGTTTTCGGGGCTCCGCTTCAGCCTCCGTGCAGTGCTCGCTGGCGCAGCGATTCTCGGCGCATCCGCGCCCGCTCTCGCACAGGCGTTGCCCGCCGAAGCCTACGGTCCGTACAACGCCGAATTTCTCCCCGACGGCCCCGCGCTCACTAAGCCTCTTTCGGCAGCCATCTCCCTCGACACGCCGGAAGCCCTGTTATTGAATCGCCTGCACCAGAATCCGCCCGAAGCTCCCGATGCCTTACTCGCCGGCCGCGCACCCTGGACCCTGGCCTTCTGGTTCCACGCCTCCGAGCCGCTCACGGGCACGGTCCTGCTGGCCGGCATCGGCGACCCGGCCGCGGAAGACGCACGTTTTATTGGAGTCGAAAACAGTCGCCTTGGGCTGTGGTTCGGCAAAGCGCAAGCCTCGCATTCGTTCGTCGCCGGCGAAGCCCCGCTCAACGCCGCCACCTGGCATTTGGCCGCGGCCGTCAGCAATGGCGAGCGCGTCACGCTTTACGCCGATGGGGCCCAGGTGGCCGAAACCCCGCTCACGCAAGGCGAAGTGGCGCCGCAACTCGTCATGGCCCCCGATCCGTTTCCGTCGTTGCCAGCCACGCACTTTGGCGGCAAAATAGCCGATCTCAAAATCTACCGCGAAGCCCTCACCGCCGCGCAGGTGAAGGATCTTGCCTTCCCGCCGCCGGATTTCACTCTGCCTACGTATGAAGTAGCGTCAGCGCATTGGCCCGTCCAGACCCGCGGCCAAGCCGGTTACAGCGAACCGCAAGATCCGTCGACCCTCCCGCGCGGCAAAGGCGCCATGGAGAAACCCGTCGCCCAAACCTTGCGGCCGGCTGACCTGCGCTGCCAATTGACCGGCGCCAATCCCTGGACGCTCGAAGGCGGATGGCGCCTGGCCGCTGCGCCCAAGGTGACCGCTACCGGCCAAGAAATCTCCAAACCCGGCTTTCCGGATAAGGACTGGCTGGTCGCCACCGTCCCCGGCACGGTGCTCACCACTATGATCGACCGTGGCGTCTATCCCGATCCCTATTACGGCCTCGACGATCTCGCCATCCCCGAGAGCCTCGCCCACCAGGATTACTGGTATCGCGTCGAGTTTAGGATTCCCGCGGCGGCGCGCGGCCAGCGGCTGACCCTCACTTTCCTGGGCGTGAACTACGCCGCCGAAGTTTGGCTCAATGGGGAAAATCTCGGCGGCTTTACCGGAGCCTTCCTGCGCGGCAAATTCGACGTCACCAGCCTCGTCGCCTTCCGCGGCGAAAACGCGCTGGCCGTGCGCGTCTCGCCGCCGCCCCACCCTGGCATCGCCTACGAGGAATCCATCAAAGCCGGCCCCGGCGAAAACGGCGGCATGGAAGTCCTCGACGGCCCCACGTTCGCGGCCACCGAAGGCTGGGACTGGATTCCCGGCATCCGGGACCGCGATACGGGAATCTGGCAGGGCGTCACCCTCACCGCCTCGGGTTTCGTCCAGGTCGGCGACCTCAACGTCATCACCACCCTGCCCAAGCCTGACTTGAGTGAAGCCGATATCGAAATTGAAGCGCCGCTCGTCAACGCTTCCGCCGCGCCCATTGAAGGGGACCTCACCGCTGCGTTCGACGACGTGACCGTCACCCGGCGCGTTCGCGTAGTTCCCGGCGAAACCGTCGCGCGCCTCGAGCCCGCCGATTACCCGCAGCTCAAGGTGCAGAATCCGCGCCTCTGGTGGCCCAACGGCTACGGCGATCCCAACCTGCACACGCTGACCGTCACCTTCCGTATCGGCCGTCAGGTCAGCTCCACCCAGCGCGCCGAGTTCGGCATGCGCGAGATCAGCTACGAGCTATCACTCTTCGACTCCACCGGCCATCTGCGCCGCGTCGAAGTGCTGCCCAGCCGCACCCACGACGAAGCAATCCCGCTCATCGACGGCACACATGAAGGCATCCGCGAAATTGACGACAAAACACCCAACATGGTTCCGCCCGGCGAAACTCTCCCCGAATTCATGCGCCAGGCCTGGGTGCAAACCCTCGCGCCCGGCGCCCTGGACTCGCCCTCCATTCGTCCCGTTCCGGGGGGGTGGCCCGGAACCGACCTCGTCATCAAGGTGAACGGCGTGCGCATCGCCGCGCGCGGGGGCAACTGGGGCATGGACGATGCTCTGAAGCGTGTCAGCGTGGCGCGCCTCGAACCTTACTTCCGCCTTCATCGCGACGCCCACGTCAACATCATCCGCAACTGGATGGGCCAGAGCACCGAAGAGAGCTTCTACGCCCTCGCCGACAAGTACGGCCTCATGGTCTGGAACGACTTCTGGGACTCCACGCAGAACTACAACCTCGAAGCCGAAGATCCCGCGCTCTTCCTCGACAATGCGCGCGATGCGATTCTCCGCTTCCGCCATCATCCGTCGATCGTCGTCTGGTGCGGCCGCAACGAAGGCGTGCCCCAGCCCATCATCAATCAGGGCCTCGAAAATCTCGTTCGCACCCTCGACCACACCCGCTACTACACCGGCAGCTCCAACCGCGTGAACCTGCGTAATTCCGGCCCTTACATGTTTCAGCCGCTCGCCACCTATTACCGCATCAACCGCGGCTTCTCGGTCGAGTTAGGCATACCCAGCGTGCCCACGCTGGAGAGCCTTGAGTCCTTCATCCCCGCTCCCGATCGCTGGCCGCTCAGCGACACCTGGGCCTATCACGATTTTCACCAGACCGGCAACGGCGAGGTCGCGCCTTACCTCGCACACATGGACATCGAATTCGGCGCAGCCACCGGTTTTGAGGATTTCGTCCGCAAAGCGCAGATGCTCGACTATGCCGGCCATCGCGCCATTTTCGAGGGCTTCGCCGCGCATCTCTGGCAGCCCAACTCCGGCCGCCTCATCTGGATGACGCAGCCTGCCTGGCCCAGCACCGAGTGGAACTTCCTCAGTTGGGATTACGACACCCAGTCCAGCTTTTACGGAACCATGAAGGCTTGCGAGCCCATCCACGCCCAGCTCAATCTCGCCGACAACTCTGTCGATCTCATCAATCTCGGCGCCGCCCGCTCGCTTCTGGTGCGCGTACGCGTGGTCGGCCTCGACGGCAAAATCCTCAGCGACCACGCGAATCAAATCCTCGCCGCCGCGGATAACCGCACCCCTGTCGCCAAACTCGATCTCGACGCGCTGGCTGCAGGCCACACCGTCTTCGTCGAGCTCGATGTCTCCGATCCCGCCGGCGCGCC
>JASHUH010000433.1 GCA_030040115.1 Acidobacteriaceae bacterium
CGAGCCTTCGGATTCGGTGGATACGCCTGAACCGGTTGAGGCAGTCACGAGCTGGGCAGCGACTTCGAGGGTGTTGTAGGCGCTGCGGCAGTCGCCGCTCGAGTAACTGGCGATCAGCTCCAGGGCGTCCTCGTCCGCAGCCAGCTCGAGGGCCCCGAGTCCGCGCTCCCGATCGGCCAAAGCCCTCCGCAGCAGCTCCACAATCTGCTCCTCCTTGAGCGGTTCGAGCACGTAGACCCGGCAGCGCGAGAGCAGCGCGGAGATGATTTCGAACGATGGGTTTTCGGTGGTGGCGCCGATGAGCCGGATCGTGCCTCGCTCCACGTAAGGCAAAAACGCGTCCTGTTGCGCCTTGTTGAAGCGGTGAATCTCATCCACAAACAAGATGGTGCGCGAGTGCATTTCCGCCGCGCGGGCGGCGTCGGCCATCACCTGCTTGATCTCCTTGATGCCGCTGGTGACGGCGGAAAACTCGATGAAGCTCGCATGGGTGGATTCGGCAACGATTTTGGCCAGGGTGGTTTTGCCCACGCCGGGCGGACCCCAGAAGATCATGGAGCCGGCGTCGTCGCGCTCGATCTGCACGCGCAACGGCTTGCCGGGGCCGACCAGGTGCTCCTGGCCCATCAGCTCGTCGAGGGCGTGAGGGCGCATGCGCTCCGCCAGCGGGACCATTGCCACTGTGTGGGGCGGGGTTTTGGAGGAGCGCAGTGCAGCTTGGGGCGTGGTGTCGAACAAGCTCATCTTCTGACTCCTCGACGATTGTCAACGGCTCTCTTCTGCCGCGACGCCTCATACAGCAGCACGCTGGCGGCGACGGCCGCGTTGAGGCTTTCGACGGGGCCGGGGCAAGGAATGGCGACGGCGCCATCGGCCATGGCGGCCAGCTCCGGCGGCACGCCGGCACCCTCATTGCCGAAGACCAGGGCGACCGGCGCGGTGAGATCGATGGCGTCGGCGGGGTTGGCGGCGCAGACGTCCGTGGTCCAGATTCTCAATTCGGCTTCGCGGAGGCGCGCAAAGCACTCCTCGGCGCTAGCGGAAATGAGAGGAAGCCGAAACACGCTGCCCGCTGACGCGCGCACCGCCTTCGGGTTCCAGGCGCTGACCGTGCCCGGCAAGCTAACGACGCCACCGGCTCCAAAGGCCTCGGCCGAGCGCAGGATTGTGCCCAGGTTGCCGGGGTCCTGGAGGCCGGCGAGAACCATGATCAGCCCGGCCCGGCCCTCAGGCTGGCGAAAGAGGTGCGCCCAGGTCCAATCGGGCGTCTCCACCAGCGCCGCAAGGGGTTGCGGCGTCTCCGTGGCCAGCACGGAGTCCAGCAAGGGCCTGGGTACGAGCAGGACTTCAGTCTCGGGCGGCAGCAGAAGATGCTCCAGCAGGTTTTCGAAGCCCCGGGCGACAAAGACGCAAGGAACCCGCACGCCCGAGCGCAGCGCCTCCTCGAGAAGGTGCGCTCCTTCGATCCCGGCCCGGCGTTGGCCGTTGCGGCCAGGGCCGGTGAGGGCCTTGCGAAGTTCTTTGAGGCGGGCGTTTTGCCGACTGAGTACAATGCGAGCAGGCATGGGGCGACCGGTGCGTGCTGTGCCGATTCTATGCCGTTTTACCGGGCTGCGAGAGCACGGCCGGAGCGGCCCGAATTAAGCTGCGGCGGAGCGCCGCGGCTTGCACCGCGGCTGGTGCTGTGTTAGTTTCCGTCTTTGTAACGTCTGCTTTTTTTCGCGAACCGAGGTAGGCCTTCTTGTCCGCGGAGATTTTGCGCGTCCATCCCGACGAACCTCAACCGGACCGGATCAACTATATTGTCTCCTGCCTGCGCAAAGGGGATGTGATCGCTCTGCCCACCGACACCTTTTACGGCCTGGCGGTGGACCCTGTCAATCTCTACGCGGTGGAACGCATTTACCAGATCAAAACGCGCCAAAAGCACAAGCCGCTCTCGCTGCTCATTGCCGGCCTGGCCCAGGCGTACACGTTGGCGCGGGACACCGATGCGATGCTCGACAAGCTTGCCGACCGGTTCTGGCCGGGGCCGCTGACGATTATTGTGCGCGCCGGCAGCAAGTTGCCGCTGCGCTCGACCGCCAACACCGGCAACGTGGCGCTGCGCGTGCCGGACGCCGCGATTCCCCGCGCCGTGGTGGAGCAGTTCGGCCTGCCTATCACGGCCACTTCGGCCAATCTGCAAGGCGCATCGGAGTGCACGAACGCCGCGTGCGTCCGCGACCAGATCGGCGACCGCATTCCTTTGATCGTCGACGGTGGGCCTACCGGCCGGGCGCTACCCACCACCATCGTGGATCTTTCGCTGGGGCCGGGCCGCTGGGAGATTCTGCGCGAGGGCGCCATCCCTACGCACGAAGTGGTCATGATCCTGCAGCGGTAAGATGGTCGGTATGGGGCGGGGGGTGAACCCGGCGCACCGGAAGTGGGTTCGATGGGCGGCGGTTGGGGTGGTTTTGACATTGGCTGCCGGAGCCTTCGCGTGGTGCCGCTGGGTTTATACACAAATTGAGCACTACGCCAGCGAGGATCAGGCGGCGCCATCGGACGCGATCTGCGTGTTCGGGGCCGCGGAGTACGACGGCCGGCCGTCGCCCGTTTACCGCGCCCGCCTGGATCAAGCGCTCGAGCTCTACCATCGCGGGATTGCTCCGCTGATCATCACCCTGGGCGGCCCGGGCGGCGACCAGTACACCGAAGGCGCGGTGGGACGCGATTACCTGATCAGCCGCGGTGTTCCCGAGCAGGACATTATTGCGGAAACCCATAGCCGCGACACCGAGGAATCCGCCCGCCGCGTAGCGGTGATTGCTCGCGCCAATGGTTTGCGACGGCTGGTTATCGTCAGCGACGGGACGCATCTGTTCCGCATTCACGCCCTTTGCGCCGCCGACGGGCTTGATGTTTTGACGTCGCCCCGCCCCACTGCGCCGATCGAAGACACCTCCCTGGAATTCAATCGCATTGCACACGAAATCCTCAGCTACACGTTTTGGCGGTTGCATTTGCATTAGAAACAGGGAACGAGGGAACGAGGGAACCAGGGAGCGGGGGAACGAGAGTGGGGATAAGGGAACGAGGGGACGAGGGAGCGCGGGAACAACGGAGCGAAGGGAACAAGCGGCGCCGGTGGGGAGGCGCCGCTGCGGCGGGCTTCGGTTCACTCCGTGCAAATGGGTGAGACTTAGCGCCATGTGGCGATCAGCAGAAGGGTGAACCCGGCGGCTGCGGCCGTGGAAAGAAAATTCACCGCGTCATTATTGAGCCAGCCGAACTGTTCGAGGGTTGCGCCCAGCAGGCTGTCGAACAGCAGCCCGAAAAGGCCGCCGGCGCAACTTGCCGCGAACACGCGCGCATCGCCGCGCAGGGCCAGGGTTCCCACTCCCGCCACAATGGCTGCCGCCAAGCTTCCGGCCAGCGTTCCCATTAGGCTGACGGCGCCATCTCGTCCGGGCTCGACGATTTGCAGATTAGTGATCATGCGCGGGCGGCCACCGAAGACCTGCCCGATCTCCGAGGAAACGGTATCCGCCGCTGCTTCCGCCATAGCGGCAAGCGCGGCGGTAGACAGCGGGAACGCGGCCGTGGCCGTAGGGGCAAACCATCCGCGGTCAGCCATCCAGGAATGCGCGAATTCGCTGGTGGCCAACGCGGCCAGGCCCAGATTGGCGGCCACCTGCGCAGCCGACCGGCCCGTCCGCCGCTCCGCTATTCCAAGACGCTCCTTTTTTGCGCGCCCCGCCTGGGTGGTGGCGAAGGCCAGCAGCGATACGGCCAGCACCGGCGTGAGGGCGGTACGCCAAGGCTCATAGGGAAAGACCACGGTTGTAAACATGAGGTTGGCGGTAATGGTGGCGCCGGTAAGCGCCGCGGCGGGCGTGGCGGCGCGCAGCTCCCAGGTCACCAAACCGAGCAGCGCGCTCAGCCCTACGGTCCAAATGGCCACCGCGCTCTGGTGCGCGGCCCACCATTGGGCTTCGAGCGCCGCGCTCGCGGCCACCATGGGCACAACCGCAAGCAGCACCAGCTTCGATTGCCATGCCAACTCTCGTTGCGTCACGCTTCATCCTACCGTGTTGCGTAGGGGATCCCTGGCGGGCGCTTGGTGACACCTTTTGTTCAGTCGGTCCGGGCGGACGCAACGGCATTGCCGCCGCTTGGCTGATTTACAATCAGCAAGTAACAGGAAAGATCAGGGATGAGGTTTTTTCGAATGAGCTTTGGGCGGGCGCTTCTGCGCTCGCCACAGGTGGGCGCGGCCCTTGCGGCGGCGGTCCTGTTGGCCGGTTGCGGCGACAATTATCGGCCGGTGGTGACTCCTATCAACTCCAACGGCCCCGCAGCACAGCCCACATCGTACGCTGTGGTGGTCACCTCGACCGGGGCGGCAACGCCCGGCGTCGGGGCGCTGATCGATTACTCCGGGGATTCCATCCTGGCCGAGGCCCCCCTGGGGGTCGGCGCCGGCCCCGTTTCGATGACCATCGATGAGGGCGGCGACACCGGCTATACCATCAACTATGACGGCACGGTCACCAATTTTTCTCTCACGCCTGCCCAGCTTCAACCGCGGGACGAGACCTCCACTACGCTGCCCTCGACGGCGCTGCCGGTAAACACATTTGCGCCTTCTGCGGGGATGTGGATCAGCGATTTGAACGGCAATGTCGTCGATATTTTTAGCGGCAGCCCGGAGAAGTTCACGCTCCCGGTTCCCGTGGGCAGTCCAACCATCGCCGCGCCCACGCCCACCTTCATCGCCGGCTCGCCGACCACGACCGGACAGCGCAATTATGTGATCAGCGAGGGATTCACTGACACCACCGGGCTGGCCTGCAATAACTCACCCACGACGGCGCCCGCCAATGGAGTCGTGACACCCATCGAAATTGCCACCGATTCCGCCGACGTGCCCATCGTGCTCGATCCCGCGAACCCCACCAACTCCCCTGCGGGCAGCATGAATGCGCGTTGCCCGGTGTTTGCCGTGCAAACCCCCGACCTACAGCGCCTCTATGTCCTCAACCGCGGCAGCGACACCATCACGGTGATTAACAGCCAGACGAACTCGCTGGACGACCAATGCCCGCCGCCAACGGGCTGCGTGAACCAGAACGGGCAGACGTATTTCACGCATCCCATCCTGCCGCTTTCGACCACGGCGGTAGCGGCCACCGGGGTTACGCCGCCCAACGGAACCTCCGGCATGACGGGCGTCGCCGGACCGGTGTTCGCCGAATACAACCAGGCCACCCAGCAACTTGTGGTGGCCAACTACGATGGCGGAACGATGAGCCTCATCGATGTCAGCCTCGATGAGTACGGCAACGACAGCCTGACGTTTGGGACGACGTACACCATCCCCGTGGGCGCCAACCCCGCCAGCGTGACTGTTCTTTATGACGGCACACGCGCTTACACCGCCAACCAAACCGACGGCACAGTGACGATTGTGAATCTTTCCAGCCACACCGTGGAGAAGACGCTCACCGTGGTCGGCCATCCGCGCACCGTGGTTTCCACCGAGAATTCGCTGTACGGCAAGATCTACGTCGCCTCGCCCGACAGTCCCTTCCTCACCATCGTCGAAAGCGAGACGGATCTGGTGGACACAACGCTGCTGATGGAAGGCAACGTCATGGACGTGCGCGTAACCACCATCAACGGGACCAGCAATAGCAATGACCTTTACAGCAGCCGTGTGCCCGGGTACGGCCAGCCTTGCAATCTGCCGCCAGCACTGATGGCTTCCACCTACGGCGCAGGTTATACGCTGGCCGATTGCCAGGCCAATCCGTAGCGCGCTGAGGTCGGTCGCTTGGAAATGCCGCTCCGGACCGAGGGGTCATCCCAAAGAAAGCTGGACTTAGCTGTGACGGTGCGGCTAACCTCTCAATATGCAGGTAACTGTTGAAATCCCGGATGACGTGGCGCAATGGCTCGCCCACGACGGACAGGATCCGGCACGCGCCACACTCGAAGCTGTGGCAATCGAGGGTTACCGTTCCGGCGCGCTCAGCGCCTATCAAACGCGGCGCTTGCTCGGGTTTGAAACTCGATACGAGCTGGATGGTTTTCTGAAGTCTCATAGCGTATGGGAGAATGCTTACGGCTTGGAAGACTTGCACCAGGATCGCCGGACCCTGATTCAGCTTGAGGCCGAAGGCCGCTAAAGGGATGATCGTCGTTGCCGACACGTCGCCGCTGAATTACCTGGCGCTCATCGGCGAGATCGAATTGCTTGCGGTCCTTTATCAGAAAGTTCTGATCCCGGGTGAAGTGCTCAGGGAATTGCAACAAGAGCAAACATTGATGAGGCAAGGGGACGGCGTGAAGCCGCTCGCCGCCAGCTTCACGTGATAGGAACGATAGCTGTCCTGGAGCAAGGATCTCAACGCGGTTTTGCCGATTTTCGCGATGCCCTTCGACGTTTGGGTGATACGAACTTCCGGCTTGCCGCCGAGATTCGAGACGAGTTCCTCAGGCGCAATCCCTGAAAGCCGTTCCTCTTGCTCCGAAGGATCCTGGGTGAGCCAAGGGGATGCGGTGAAAGCAGCAGCGCGAGTTACCAAAGCGAGACTCGATGTGCTCCTGGTCGAGCGCGGATTAGCCGCCAGCCGTGACCGGGCTCAGGCGCTCATCCTCGCCGGCCGCGTGCTGGTGGGCGAGCAAAAGGTGGAAAAACCCGGGGCTGCTGTGCCCGTCGATACGCCCATCCGGATGCTGGGCGAAGATCTGCCCTATGTGAGCCGCGGCGGCCTCAAGCTCGCCGGCGCTCTGAAGCGCTGGGCGATCGAGGTGCGGGGCCGCGCCTGCCTGGACGTCGGCGCCTCGACGGGTGGATTCACCGATTGCCTGCTGCAGCATGGGGCCACGCACGTCACCGCGATCGACACGGGCTTTGGCCAAATCGCCCTCAAGCTGCGCAACGACCCACGTGTCCGGCTGCTGGAGCGCACCAATGCGAGGCTGCTCGAGCCAAGCTCGCTCGATGCGCCCGACTCAGCCGGAAAAGCGCAGAATGCAACACTGCTCGTCATGGACGTTTCGTTCATCTCCGTCACGCTGGTGTTGCCGGCCGTGCTGGCCGCGGCCACTTCACTGACCGAGGCCGTGATCCTCGTCAAGCCCCAGTTTGAGGCCGGGCGCGCGCATGTGGGCAAGGGCGGTGTGGTGCGCGACCCGGCCGCGCACGAGCTGGCGATCGCCAAAGTCGCCGAGTGCGTGCGTTCGCTCGGCTGGCAGGTGGTGGAAACCATCCCCTCAGCAATTACCGGCGCCCGAGGCAACCGCGAGTTCCTGCTGTATGCCAAGCGCGTTCCGCCGACGGAGCGGAGCTAGCGTCGTCAGCGGGCGACCGGCGCTGCTGCTACCCGCCCGGCTCCATCCAGTACACTGGGACCGCATGACTCGCGTGGCCATTGCCTGCAAGCCGTACAAGGAAGAGGTCGGCCGGATCTTGCCGGAACTGGTGGCCTGGCTGCGCGCCCGTGACTATGAGCCGCTGGTGGACCGCGAAGGCGCCGAGTCTGCGTCGGGCGCGCCGGTGGTGGATCGCGCGGAAATGCCCTCCTGGTCGCCTGCGCTGGTCATCGTTCTGGGCGGCGACGGCACGCTGCTGGCGCTGGCGAGGGTGTTCGCCACGGTGGGTACGCCGATCCTGGGCGTGAATTTGGGCTTCCTCGGTTTTTTGACCGAGATTCGTCTCGCCGACCTCTATTCCACGCTGGAGGGCTGGTGTTCGGGCTGTTATCGCGTGGACGAGCGCGCCATGCTCCACGCGTCGCTGTGGCGCGACGGCGCCGAGCACTCCAGCCATGAGGCACTCAACGAAGTGGTGGTGTCGAAGGGCGACATTGCCCGGATGGGCGAGTTCGCGGTGGTGCTGGACGGCAAGAGCGTGGCGCGATTTCGCGCCGATGGGGTGATCGTATCCACGCCCACTGGCTCGACGGCGTACACCCTGGCCGCCAATGGACCCATCGTCACCCCGGACGTGGACGCCATGGTGGTGACGCCGATCTGTCCGCATCTGCTGACCTTGCGGCCCATTGTGGTGCGCGGCGACGCGTCGCTGGCGGTGCGCGTGGAAGGCATTCCCAATCTGGCCCTGCTCACCGTGGATGGACAGCAGGCGGTTGAACTGCAAAAGGACGACGAACTGCGCTGTCACCGATCCAGCTTCAGGGTGAAGCTGGTCCGCCTGGGCGACAGCGGTTTTTTCGAGGCGCTGAGAAGCAAGCTGAGCTGGGGAGAGATGTGAGGCGGACCGGGAGGTGTACTCAATCGTCCAAGCCAAGGTCTCTTCTCACTTCCGCGGAAGAGTGGGTTCTCTCCTCGCCCTTGCGGACGCGCTCCATCGTCGCCGCCGCGAGATAATACTCTTCCAGATCCTCCAAGCCATTCTTGATCAACTCGCGCAGATAATAGGCCTTGGTGCGGCCGGTGCGTGCGGCGAGGCGATCAAACCGCTGTTCGATCGCCGGTTCGAGACGGATGGAAGTGGCCACGGCAATTACCTCGAATACACATATTCAATGTATTCATTGTGTTTGAATTCGAAGAAGCCGGTCCAGTGCACGCTCGATCGCACAGCGCGTGGAAACCAAGTGCGGGCGCTACTTGATCAGTTCCGCCAGCAGCACCTTGGCTTTGGCAGCCAAGGTATGGGCGCCGTCGATGTCGCCGGAAGCCAGCGCTTCCCGGGCCTGCTTGAGGAAATCGCGAACGTGATCCGCAGTTTTCTTTTCCGGGTCGCTGAGCTGGCGGTTGAGACCGGTCAATCCCCGTTCCGTGGTCGCGATCAACTCCTCTGTTTCCACGCGATAGTCGGCCGGATCGCCGGTGGAAAGCGGGCCGACGGCGCTGACTTCAGGAGTGTCCACGGACGCGACTTCGGCGTTTTTGTCGGGCATGGGCTTATGGTGCTTCACATGGGGCTGCTTGGGGGGCAGCTTTTCCGCCACGGTTTCAGCGTTTTCGGTCGGCTTGGTGGGGATGGTCGTGGCCGACTTTGGCAAATCGACAGGCGCGGTGTCGGGCGGCGGCAGGTTCGTCACCGGGGGCGCGACCGCCGCGGTCTGAACCTGATGGGTCCTATGAAAACAGGCCGTCAGCAGCAGCGGCAAAAGCCACGCTACGCACCTTGCGGGCTTTCTCATCCTACGAGTCCCTTCTCGCTGTCAACACTAGCCGGCTGAAGATGCCGGCGGCCCCATTCTGCGGCAGATAGCGGAATTCGCAGCCTGAATTCCGACCCGCGGCCTACTCTCGATTGTACTTCTACACTGCCATGATGCAACTGCAAGATCCGATAGGTCATGGACAGCCCGATTCCACTCCCTTCGCTCTTGGTGGTGTAATATAAGTCGAAAATTTTCTCCCGAATTTCATCCGGAATGCCGGGCCCCTGGTCGGCAATCCGGACCACCGCAGATCGCATCCCTGGCGGACCGGCCGCAGAGAATCCGTTCGCGCCGCCGGGTTGCCGCCGTTCCTCTTCGAGCGTCACTTCGAGCCGGCCGCCCTCGGGCATGGCCTGGGCTCCGTTCTGAATCACGTTGAGCACCGCCTGCTTGAGCAGATCGGCGTCCACATTGGCGGTCAGCGGTTCGGGGGGTATTCGGCTCACCAGCTCCACGTTCCGGGTGTACAGCTCGTCGCGGGCAAGGGCCAGCACGTCGGCGATGACCGGACGCAGATCCTGCTCGTGAAGCTGCAGCTCGACGGGGCGGGAAAAATCCACCAGGGTTTGCACGACGCGGTCGAGGCGATGAATCTCCGCGTCGATGACCTCCAGATGGCGCACCGCCGGAGATTCGGTATCGCGCAACTTGGACTTCAACAGCTCCAGATGGACCACGATGGCGTTGATGGGGTTCTTCACCTCATGGCCCACGCCGGAAGTGAGCCTGCCGATGGCGGCCATGCGCCGCGAGAGCTCCAATTCCGACTCAATCTCGGCGGCCGACTCGAGATCGTGCAGTGTGACCAGGGCGCCGAGGCCGCGCCTCTTTTCGATGTCGTGAATCGATTCTACCGAAACCTGAATGCGGCGGCCGGTTTCGGTGCGAATCTCTTCTTCAACCAACGCGGCGCCGGACTCCAGCGCTTCCATCAGGGCAGCTCCCAGCACCGTGGAACGGTCGAAAATCTCTTCGGCCGGGCGGCCGAGAACGGCGTCGCCTTCGATTTGCAGAAGCCGTCGCGCCGATTCCGAAACCAGCACCGCCCGGCCCTCGGCGGTAAACAGCAGGATGCCATCCTGCAAGTTTCCGAGAATCTGATCGAGGTTCTCCCGCAACGCGGAAAACACCTCTTCCACGTTGCGCATGCGCTGCCCGATCATCTCGATCTTGCTGGAAACCTGCTCTTCCATGTCCTGCTTTTGAGCGGCTTCTTTCTTGCCCGGCGGCTCGTCCTGCGGCTCGATAGCCAGCGCTTCCGGCTTGCCCGCGGCCTTGCCTATCGCGGTCCAATAGTCGAGTTGCTGGCTGATTTTAGCCATCGGCCGGAGAGCCAGATTGCTCAACAGAAACGCGACCAGCAACGCGGTGAGGAGGGCAAGGCCCATCAACGTAAACGCTTCAGCCAGCCAAGGCGCATAAAAGGCGCGGAGCAGCGTGGTGCGCACGCCCACATTCACGGTGGCGAAGGGTTGGCCGTAGCGGTCCAGCGGCGCCACCACATCGTAGACTTTAGGTTCGCCGAAGATTTCCTTCATCAACTGGATGGGGTTGGCCTTGAGCAACTGGTCATAGTTGGGCCGCACCGGCAGCGGCTTGTCCTCGTTGTCGGCGTTGGTGCTGAGGAAGGTGTGGGACTGGCTGTCGCCGATGTTGATGTCGTAGACCGTAAGGGAGTAACGGTCCGCCGAGTTGACCATAGCCTGCAACGTCTCATCGTTGCGGGCGGCCTCAGCCGCCAAAACGCGCAACTGATCGGGGTGGTTGGGATCGAAGGTTTGGTCCTGCAGCCCATTCTCCAGCGCCTCCTGCAGGGCGTAGCGCACCTGCTCGGCGATCACTTTGTTGGTGTCGTAGGATTGCTGGACCGCGGCGTGAAGCAGTTGGCTCACATAGACCAGGGAGAGCACTCCGGCGATGAGAAAGACCAGCGCGGTGATGGCGAGAACGAGTTTGGTTTTCACGCGCATGGCGTCGATGCGGAGTCTCTCTCGAGTCAGCCGGAAATGAGAGGCTTGGACTCGATTTTACGCATTTACGATCCGGAAAGCATGCCCCGTGCAAGCAGGCGCGGCCAAAGCCGACCACCCCGGCCAAAGAAACTTGCAAGACCTGGCCCAAGAAAAACTTAAGAGGCCCACGGAACCGGGCCGACAGGGATCCAATCGCCACTCGCTTGCGGAGGACCCTCAGGCGGCTGGAGATTCGCGGGCGCTGCCGTACATCTTGAGTTTGTTATGCAAGGTTTTGAGGCTTACGCCCAAAATCTCGGCGGCGCGGGTTTTATTTTGCCCGGTGGCTTCAAGGGTGCGGAGAATGAGCAAGCGCTCCGCCTCGTCGACGGTGGCGCCCACGTGCACCGGAACCACGCCGGGACCGGCATTTGGCTCCGCCGGCGGCTGCGTTTTGCCGAAGCCTGGAGGCAAGTGGCCGACGTCCAGCGGCGAGCCCTCGGGGCACAAAATCACCGCCCGCTCGATGGAGTTGCGCAGTTCGCGGGCGTTGCCCGGCCAGTTGTATTCCATCATTCGCTCGAGCATGGAGGGCGCGACGCCCGACACCCTGCGCCCGTGCTTCTGGTTCATCTCGTTCACCATGGCGTCGGTCATAGCGGGCAAGTCCTCCATATGCTCGCGCAGCGGCGGCATGTGGATATTAAAGACATTGAGCCGGTAGAAGAGGTCGGCGCGCAAATGTCCCTGGGCGACGGCGAGGTTGGGATCGCGATTGGTGGCGGCGAGCACGCGCACATCCACCTCCTGCTCGGTGCGGGCGCCCAAGCGGCGGAGTTTGCGCTCCTCCAGGACGCGGAGCAATTTGGCTTGCGTACCAATAGGCATTTCGCCGACCTCATCGAGCAGCAGCGTACCCCCGGAAGCGAGCTCAAAGCAGCCTGCCCGCCGCTCCGCCGCGCCGGTGAAGGAGCCCTTTTCGTGACCGAAGATCTCGCTCTCGATCAGGGTTTCGGGAATGGCGGCGCAATTGACGGCGACAAAGGGCCGCGACTTGCGCGGGCTCAGGTCGTGCAGGGTGCGCGCCACCAGTTCCTTGCCGGTGCCGCTCTCGCCGGTAATCAAGACGGGAACGCTGGAGGGCGCGATCTGTTCGATGAGCGCGAAAATTTCCCGCATGGCCCGCGAACTGCCCACCAGCGCGCCCAGCACGCCACTCTCGCGCAGCCGCCGCCGCGCCACCTCCAACTGAATTGCCGTCTCGCGCTGGCGCGTCGCATTCGCCAGAATGGTGCGCAGCCGGGTGGAATCCACCGGCTTCTGCAGGAAGTCGTATGCCCCCAATTTCATTGCGTCGACGGCCTGCTCGATCGACCCCATCGCGGTGAGAACCACCACGGCCAGATTGCCGTCCAGGCCTGTCCCCCCTTCGGCGAGCCTGGCCAACAGCCCCATTCCGTCCAACCGGGGCATCTTCAAGTCGGTCACGACGATGGCCGGTTCCCAGGCAAGCGCCTTCTCCCATCCTTCGATGCCGTCCCGCGCGGTCTGGGTTCGATATCCCCAGCCGGAGATCAACTCCGCAAGGCCCATTAGGGCGTGGGGTTCGTCTTCAATGATGAGTACTTTTACACCGTTTTCCATACAGATTTTTCCATTGCGGGCCCGGTGAATATCTGTAGGTCCAATTTTCTACGAAGCGCCCATCCTCGGCCAACTCCAGCTATCTTTATAAAAAACTTTGTTTCAAAAGGCGACCCGGAACCGGGGCGCCCACGGGGCGCAGCGAATCGCTCATGATTATCGCGCTTCAGTTCCTTTATCCATAGGCCGAGCCAAGATTTTTTGAAACACACTCTTAGTTTAAGCCCTGGCGGCGCCGATCCGCAGCCATAATCTTGCTTCAAGGATAAATAGCGCGCTGGGCGTGAGTTCGCTGAACGTGGCTATCCGGCTGCAAAGCCAGGGCTGGGCAAGGTTTCAGTGGCTAGGGATTGACGCCCGGCCGGCAAACATCAATCCGCAGGTGGCGCGCGATGAGCGCGCCCCAAGCTGAAACAGTAGGTCACCTGGAACAGGCCATTGTCGATCCCGGGATTCTGCATGGCTGTGTTTTTGTTGGAGACATGATGATAGCGGTATTCAACGCGAATGGACCGGGTTCGGGAGCGATACAGCTCAAGTCCAGCGCCAAAATCGAAGGTGAAATTAAAGGAGCCCGCGCTTGCAATTGGGATTGGCCGCGTTGAATACATGTAACCGCCGTGCCCATCGGCGAAAGGCTGGACCTTGCGCGCAGGAAGAAAGTTCCACTGCAGGCCAAGAGGAGACATGGCCTCGCCGACAGTCCATTCGCGGCCTCGGCAGGAAGTGGTTTCGGTTCCGCTGTAGGTGACGCCATCGGGACCGATGAAGGTGTAGCTGCGGCTTGAGGGTGAACATAAAACGATAGGCCCGCCGGCAATGACGCTGGTGGTCGCGGTGGGGGCGGTCTGGTTGTCCACATAAAGACTGAGCGGATCGCTCTCCAAAGCCACCGGTAGAAGCTCGCCATCGTATTGCCAATCGACGAAGCGAGTGAGCAGGAGACGCCGGCTATACGAGACGCCGAAACCGAGCAGCTTGCGATTTTGGGAAACGCCGAGGAGAATGTGGCTGGAATCGTTGGAGTAGGCGCTGAAGAACCCAAGGGTGTTGCGCCGGGCGTAACGCGCGCTTGCCGCCGGGTTCTGAGCCGACGGCTGAGCCCCCGCGGGCAGGCCCCACGCCGCCATGAGGAGCAACACGAGAACCCAACAAACGGCAAGCCGGGTGCTTGAAAGCACGCTTTCGGTTTTTTGCAGCAGAATTCCTCTTTTCGGGGAGCGGGGATGAGCAGCCTTCGAGGGCCTATACTTTGTTGTTGTTCAAATCCCATTGTAAGGGAGTGGTTGTATGCCATCCTCGGCGGTCAGCTACGCGGGTCAGAATCACCCCAGGTTCCTGGATGAACTCAAATCGCTGTTGCGCATTCCGTCCGTCTCCACATTGCCCGAACACAAGGCCGACTGCCGTCGCGCCGCCGAGATGCTGATGATGGAACTGAGCCACATCGGCATGGAGAACGCGCACCTCATCGAGACGGACGGCCATCCCCTGGTTTATGCCGATTGGCTGCACGCGCCGGGCAAGCCCACGGCGCTGGTGTATGGCCATTACGATGTGCAGCCGCCTGACCCCCTGGAGGAATGGCTTTCGCCGCCGTTTGAGCCCACGGAGCGTAACGGCAATGTCTACGCTCGCGGCGCCGTCGACGACAAGGGACAGGTGTGGACGCAGGTCAAGGCGCTCGAGTCGCTGCTGGCTGCCGACGGATCGCTGCCATTGAATGTCCGCGTTCTCTTCGAAGGCGAAGAAGAAGTTGGAGGGGAAGGCATCGCCGCGTTCGTGGCTTCGCGGCCGCCCGATTTGAAGGCGGATTTCGCCTTGGTCTCAGACACCGAGCTGTTTGCGCCCGGCCTGCCCACTCTTTGCGTGGGCCTGCGCGGCATGATCTACACCGAAATTGAAGCGCGCGGCGCCCGCACCGACTTGCACTCAGGCCAATATGGCGGGGCGGCGCCCAATCCTTTCGTCGCCCTGGCGCAGATTCTGGCCCAGCTCAAAGACGAAGCGGGACACATACTTGTTCCGGGCTTCTACGATGATATTGTTCCTCCCAGTCCCGAAGAACTGGCCGCTTGGCGCAACCTGCCGTTTGACGAAGAAGAGTACCGCATGGCCGAAGTGGGTTCTCGGCAGTTGGTGGGCGAGCCAGGGTACAGCGTTCTCGAGCGCACCTGGGCCCGGCCAACGCTGGACATCCACGGCATGCCCGGCGGCTTCATCGGCGCCGGAGCCAAAACCGTCATTCCCGCCAAAGCGACCGCCAAAGTCTCCATGCGCCTGGTTCCCGGCATGACTCCGACGAAGAGCTTCGGCCTCTATAAGAGCTACGTGGAGAAAATCGCGCCCCCCGGCGTGGACGTCGATGTCCGGCTGATTCATTCGGGCGATGCGTGCTTGGTTCCCGTCGATAATCGGTACATCCAGGCCGCCACGCGCGCCCTGAAGGAGGTTTGGGGTCGCGATACGGTGTTCATCCGCGCCGGCGGCTCGATTCCCATTGTCGGCGACTTCGCCCGCCATCTCGGCCTGCCGAGCGTCATGATGGGCTTTGGCCTTCCCGACGACAATCTACACGCGCCCAACGAGAAGTTCAATCTCCAGAACTTCGCGCTGGGCATTCAATCGCTGATCCGGTTTTTGGAAGAGGCAGGGAGCTGATCGGATTATGAGCGATGCGGCCAAAGCCGATTCGGCCGCACTCAGCGGAAATTGTACCCGGTGTTTTCGCCAAGCGTCCACGATGACCGGGAAACTCCAGGATTGCCGAAGATGCACTGGCACTCTCATCTGGACGCTGCCGGTTTCGTTCTCGCCGGCGGCCAGTCGAGCCGCATGGGCCGCGACAAGGCCCTTCTTCCTTTGGCGGGCCGGCCATTGATCCAGCACGCCATGTCCATCTTGCGCGACGCGGGCCTTAAAGCTGCAATCGCGGGCGCGCGGGCGCCGATCGCGGAATTTGGCCCGGTGATTGCCGATTCCCGCGCCGGCGAAGGCCCGCTGGGAGGGATTTGCGCCGCTCTCGCTTCCAATTCTGCCCGTTACGCCGTCTTTCTGCCCGTCGATTTACCCATGCTTCCCGCGTCACTGATCGCGTATCTCGTTCACCACGCCAGCGTCACCGCTCAGGCGGTCACCATCCCATCCATGGCCGGAATCGCCCAAACTTTTCCCGCAGTGCTGGATCGCGCGACCCTGCCTGAGCTCGAATCCGAATTAGATGCCGGCCGCCGCGGGTGCCTTTCGGGATTTCAGGCAGCCGCAGCCTCGTTTCGCCAATCGGTCAGCCCGCTGCCCGTCGAACTCCTCATCCAGGCTGGGCAAATTGCCGATCCGCGTAAGTTGCCAGCGGCGCGGTGGTTTCTCAACGTGAACACGCCTCAGGAGCTCGAGCGCGCCGAAAGCTTTCTCACCTCCCGATAACACACTGGGCGCGAGCGGCGCGGTGGGTCGCGTAATCTGAACTCAGCGCGATGTCCGATCCCTCTTCCCAACCCGGGCCTTTGGAGCCGCTTGCGG
>JASHUH010000434.1 GCA_030040115.1 Acidobacteriaceae bacterium
GGATCGTTGCCCAATCCTACGGCGCCAATCTGCTCGCCGCCCTGCTGGCGGGCCTTCTCCTTCTTGCCGTCGCCGGATGGTTCCTCGGCCGCTGGCCGACGCGGCGCTGGGCTGCCACCACCGCCTCGCTTTGCCTGCTCGCCTTCGTTGGCTTGGCCGTCCTCGCCTCGCGGCTCGTCGCGTCACCGGCCTCGGCCGCCTCGGCAGCCGCACCCGGCCAATCCGCCGCCTGGCAGCCCTGGTCGCCCGCGGCCGTCACCAATTACCAGTCTCAGGGCCGTCCTGTCTTCGTGGATTTCACGGCAAGTTGGTGTCTCAGTTGTCAGGTAAATGAGCGGGTTGCTCTCGACCAACCTCAGGTCCGTCAAGCCTTCGTCAATGCGAACGTCGTCCTGCTCCGCGCCGACTGGACCCGGCAGGATCCCGCCATCACCCAAGCGCTCGCCGCGCTCGGCCGCAGCGGAGTTCCTGTCTACGCGCTCTATGCGCCTGGAGAGAGCAGCCCACGCCTGCTACCTCAGGTGCTGACCCCCGGCATCGTCACCGATGCCCTGAATCGGCTCCCTCGCGCTGAAGCTCAGGCCAGCGCCGCCCCGTCCAATTCGCAATAACGCCAGCTTCCGCCGGCGGCGAGCCTCCGCTGCCGCTACTTCGCGTCGAAGTTCCCCACCGGAATTTCGTTGCTGGCCGTGGTGATGGCGGTCTGCTGCGAAAGCCGGTAACCGTCGCGGGTGCGGATATGATACTTCTGCAATTCATGGCCCGTCAGTTTCACCCTGATCGTCCGCCACCCCGGGTTGGGGTTGGGCGCCGGATAATAGCTGATTTGATAAAGGTGACCCAAGTCCTCACGGATTGAGGCAAACGCCCGCTTCTCGCCACGCCAGGTTCCCGCGAAATACGCCTTGCCCCCCGTGGCCCGGCTCATGCGCTCAAAGGCCGCCGTCGACACCGGCTCTTCTTGGGCTTGGTGCGTGCTCACAAAGTAAATAATGGTTCCCGTCGATTGGGCCAGTTCCGCGACGTCCTCGGGTGGAACCGAGCTGGCGTTGTCCGGTCCGTTCGAGAAAACCACGATCGCCTTGCGCCCCGTGAGCCGCGACGCGTCCTTGACCGTGATCAGCAGCGAGTTATACAGCGCCGCGTCGTCCCCGGCCACGGTATGACGCACGCCCGCCACCACCTGGTAGTGATTGGTCGTCAGCGGCGTCGCTCGCGACAAATCGCGGCTGTAGGAGTAAAACGCGATCCGGTCCACGTCATCCATGGAGCGCACAAAATCCGCGATCGCGTCCTGGGCGAAAACAAAGCCCCGGTACATGTAATTGCTGGTGTCGAAAAGAATGAAGACACTGGAGCCCGAGACCTGCCGGATTTGCACTCCGGCCGCTTTCGAGACCGCGGCGGCGTCTTTTCGCTCCGAGTCTCCGCTGGAGACGTCGATCTCATTCAACCGGCTGCCGGTCGCGCTTCCCTCCTCGAAGGACGCAATTTTCTCGGGAATCTTGTCTTCGTAAATCGCAAAGTCTTCCGGTCGTAGCCCGGCGATGTAATGGCCTTTGTGGTCGGTCACCGCCACGCTTAATTGCACCAGGTCCACGTTGACGCGCAGACGCGAAGTATCGTCTTGCGCCGCCGGCTTGGGCGCACCGGCAAACATCAGGATCAGGCCGGACCCGGCGATGGCGGCCCAAGAATATCTGTTCCGTTTACTCGTCCGCATGAGTGCTCCCATCCGCAATAATTCCGTTGCCTGCCAGCGTATTTGGTTGTACGGTGATTTTGCCCTGTTCGAACTGTTGCCCGGTTTGGTCCATGGCCCGCAACAGAGCCGGCCAATCGTCGATGTTGGTTGCGAAGATATTAGCCACCATATCGCGTGTCAGTTGCGGAATGAGAAGGTTCAGCATCACTGGCGAATAACCCATCTGATCCGCCAGGCGCGCCCAATACAGATTGCTCGACTCCCAGGATTCGCCGAACAGGCGGCTCGTATATCCTCCCGAAACCGGGAACGGCTCATCATCCAGCAGCGTGCACGTGTCGCTGTCGGCCAGCGTCGGATGCGGCACCCCAAAGTCTCTCGCCAGGCGTTGCAGGTCCGTATCCGCCGGATCGGTGCGGGATAGGTCATCCAATTCCCGGTTTGCCGGCCCCCAGCTCGCGGTCTGGCCGGGAAATTTCCTCCGGAATTCGGCGGCCAGAAAGAACGTGTCGGAAGGCAGCATGCCTGCGGCCATGGCCGTAGCAGTCTGCTGATCCTGCAACGTCTGCTCGACCTCCTCCAAACGCCCCCACGGCATGCGATCGGAGAGTATCTCCGTCACCCTTGAGCGCAGCTGCGGATTTTTCGCCGAAGCTTCGATCAGCTCCTCTCCGGCTTTTTGGTAAAGGGCGGCGGCGTGCATTTCATTCGCAGTCACCCGCCACCAGCGCGGCAAAGTTCCGTCCACAAGCAGCTCCGGCGCCGTCTCTTTCCAGATCAGCGCCTGGATGTTACGCGGCGCGATAAAATCCTCTTCGGTTTCCGCCAGCGCGTAGGGCAATCCGGCCAGCGAGCCCATCAGGTAAGCGCCCCCGCCGGCGGTCACGCCGATGCCCACCAGCTCCGGCGCATCCCACGGATGCTCTACGCCTTGCACGGTCGACACGGAGAAGTCATGGGAGCGGACGAACAGTGGGTTGTCGTGCAATACCTGCGAGCCTGGCGGCTCGTAATAGGCGTAATTCAGACCCACCAGCGTATCCCGCAAAAAGGGAGTGAGCCGGCCGCGGGCCGCTTCCAGTTGCGCCGCCGATGCCGGGCCCCGGATGATCTTCGTCAGGTCCGTCCGCACCTGCAATTCTGCGTGACGGCTGGTGTAAATCAGCGGAGACCATGCCACTCTTTCACCGCCGGTGAAAATCGGCCGGGGCATTTCGAATTCACGCAGGCTTTCGGCCAGTGGCATCAAGCTGCTGCCCAGATGCGCGCCGTGCGCCATTGAGTCCAACCCGTCGTAGAGCTGGAACAGCGTGTCCAGCGAAACCAGGCGCTGATCGTTGAGGACAGTTTCCACCCTCCGCGCCAATTCCTCGTGTACGCGCCGGCCGTCCGGCGTGTTCTGCGCCGGTCCTGCCAGCAGATCGATGATCTGGTCTTCCGACAGGTTCGACTTGCCCGAAGCGGCCATCAGAACCGCCTCGAGCGAATTCCGGGAGGCGTTGAAAAGCGCGATCGACGTGGAGGCGTCGTTGAACGGCTGAATCGTATTCCGCCACGAGGCATTCACCTGATCGCTTGCAATCTGTCCCTGGCGGGCGAAAATCTGCCACAGGCCAATGTCGGCCTGAAAAGCTCCCAGCGCGTTGGCGCGCAGCGCCGGATTCGAGATGTCGTCGATCTTCTCCGCCGTCTGTACAAACTGCGTGATCGATCCGTCGTCCAAATTGGGGAAATCGGCAAACAGCAGATACCAATTGTAAAAATCGGAGTACTTGTCGGCCAGCAACCGCGCGGTTTCCGGCGACAGTGGTTTTCCCCCACTCCGGCCATCGTCGATGGCGCTCAGCGTAAGGTAGATCTGCTCTAAACCGGTGTCGGTGACCACATTCGACTCGGCCGCCAGCGCTTCCAGTAGCCGTTCGGGACTGTCCACCACGCGTATCCGTCTCGCCCATTGACGGGTGCCGTTGGCTCTTGCCTCGTGCCCTAGAATCCCTTGCCAAATTTGGAGATCCCCCGGAATCCGCGGCTCGCCATCGGCTTGCCACCGCACTCGCGTCAGCAACAGAAGCAGTTCCGCGTTCCGGGGAAAGACCCCCGAGGCGGCGCCCACCCCGAAACCGGCCGAGCGATAGGCGTCGTAGACGTCCCTCAGGCGATCCCCCTGAACGAAATGCGCTTGCTGCTCCGGAGAAATGCGGGACATGGCGTCGAAATACGCCGCCAGCCAGCCGTGGTCTTTTTCCAGCAACCGGGAGATGAATGCGCCGGCAAACCTGGGGTTGGAACCCACCAGCTTCTGCCAGCCGTCCACAGCGGCTTGCCCACCCGGAACAGCAACCGAGCCGTCGCGGATGCAAATCTCGCCGCCGTAAAAGTCGAGATCGTCAGCCAGCGAAACCAGCTTCTTCAACCCCGGAGAGCGTAGCAGGGCTTGTCGCGTGTCAGGATCGATCCGGGCCAGAGCCGAATACAGGCGATCCAGGCTTAGGTCGTGCAATAGCACGTCGAGCAACGTGCCGCCGTTTCTGCCGCTCCAAACGCTTACGGCATCCCAGTCCTGTTGCGTAAACAGGATCGGGACTTGAGTGGCCGGAAACGGGTAAACAAAGGGATGCCTTCTTTGCAGGTCCTCTTCCAGTTCGGTGATGGGGAACCCGGAGTCGACGGTCAGAAAAGCCCTCTCCGCGTCCTGCGTGACTAATGATGCGTTGCTGGAACTGCAGCCAGCCTCGAACCTGTACCCGAGCGCATGAATCAGCGTGTGCGCGTCCTCGCAATTGGCCACGTGCAGCGCGCCGTCCGGCCCCGTCATGCGTTCAAGGTCGCGGGCCAGCCTCAGATAGCGCTCCACCAGGAGCAAATACTCCGTTTCCCGACCCGATTCGTAACCGTGCAGAAACACGTTCCGGGCCAGCATGGGCAGCACATCGCCGGGAGGGACCTCCTGGCTGATGCCGGCCATACGCAGGAACGATCGCAACGGCCCGGGAATGGTGATGGTCTGCACAGGAACCCGCGGCGCCGGATCGCCGCCTAGCGCACCTTGCAGTAGGAGAAGAACCTTGGGTGATCGCAAAGATCGGCCCGATTGATGCAATTGGGCTGGAAGGCAGGTTCCGAGGCTTAAAAAGGCCGCTGCGAACACTCCGACGGCGCGTAGAGGGAACTTCATGGCGCACACCCCTCGATCTACGGATACGGCGGCGGCGCCGGTCTTCGCGCGACGCCTGCGCAAGCGCGCTCATCAACCACCGCCGAAATTGCACCGGGTGTGTGGCCTGCGCCCTTGCTGCATTCCGTGATTCCACTTACGTCTTAGAAAAGAGATATAAGTGCGATTCGCTGCCGGCTCCCACTTCATCGAGCGGAGCCATATGTACGTAAGTCAGGAACCTGCGTCGCCTGCCGTGCGAGCGTCCTCCACCCCAGGGTCCAGGAAGACGTGAGCGAAAGCGTCTGTGCCGGTGAACTATTCTCGCAAATCCGTATCCATCGGGCAAGTCATTTCTGTGAGGTCATCTCTTGACCCCGTCCTGCGGGGCTTTGTCAAAAAAAGATGCCGCGCGTCGGGTAAGGGATGTATCGCACAAACCTGCGGATCGGGGGCTTGCCTCTCGGTATTCCGCTTGATTTGTGTTTAGGCTCAGGTCACGAAAATCACCACGCCAATCGCCCGCAGCACCGCCTGAGCCCGTGTAAACGTCCGATGAATCCTCCTCCGGCTGCGCTCCGCCATCCCCTTCTTCATGTTGCGAGTCGCTCCCCGAACCTTACCGGCCTTTTTCCTTCCGGGCTGCGCCCGTGACGATTTCCCGCCAACAAGCGTACAATAACCCCAAGGTTTCGGTGGAACGGAACCGCACGCGTCATCTCCCTGAGGACAGACCTCGCGATCGCGAGATTCAATTCAAGTATCCCCGCTCTTGAAGTGACCTGATCCGTGGAGATGGAGAGGTTGCCTGAGATGAAACTGAATGCTTCCCGCAGAGAGTTCCTCGGCGCCATGGGAATGGCCGCCGGCGCTTACATCGCAGGGCCCGCCTTGCTCAATGCCGAAACATTGAACGCCAGCCGCGTCGCCATCGGCATGTGCCCCGAATACAACCACCAGGTTGTCGAAACCCTCGCCACCATGTTCGACCAGCTCGGCGGCCTCCAGCGCCTCGTCCAGGGCAAGACCGTGGCCGTCAAGCTCAACCTCACTGGGCCGCCCACCGGCAACCGCCTCGGCGATATGCCCAACGAAATGACCCACTGGGTCCACCCCGAAGTCATCGCCGCCGTCGTGCATCTTATGGGCAAAGCCGGAGCGCAGCGTGTTCGCCTGCTCGAAAGCTCGCCCAACGGAACCAAATCGCTCCAGGAATTCATGATCGCCGCCGGCTGGAATCCCAACGAATTCGTCGGCGCCGGCCGCAACGTCGAATTCGAAAACACCAACTTCCTGGGCAGCGGCAAAACCTACGCTCGCTTCATGGTCCCCTACGGCGGCCTGCTCTACACCGGCTTCGACCTCAACCACTCCTATCGCGACACCGATGTCTTCGTCTCCTTGGCCAAGCTCAAGGAGCACCGCACCGCCGGCATCACTCTCTCCATGAAGAACTGTTTCGGGACCACCCCCTGCACCATCTACAGCCAGCAGGCGCCCGAAGACGAGCCCAGCATCGTTCCCGTCGGTTATCGCGGAGACATGCACGTGGGCAGCCGCGTTCCCCCCAAGAGCGCTCCGCAGCCCTCCGTTGCTTTCGCCACTTGGTCCCACGACCCGGGTTACCGCATGCCGCGCATCGTCACCGACGTCATCTCCTCCCGCCCCATCCATCTGGCCGTCATCGACGGCATCCACACCATCGTGGGCGGCGAACTGCCCGTGCAAAGCCCCAACTTCGTCCACAAGCCCATTCATCCCGGCGTGCTCATCGCCGGCCTGAACCCCGTCGCCACCGACGCCGTCTCCACTGCGGTCATGGGCTTCGATCCCATGGCCGAGCGGGGCACGCCGCCCTTTGAAACCTGCGACAGCACCCTCAAACTGGCCGAGCACGTCGGCGCCGGCACGCGCGACCTCAAGCGCATCGAGGTTCTCGGAACCTCCATCGCCAAGGCCCGCTGCCCCTTCCGCCCGCTCTCGCAAATGATGCAGGCCTGACATCCCCTTGGGCGCGCCCCCGTTGCCCTGCCCTCGCGACGCAGCGGTTTTTGTTGCTACGTGAGGAACGGGCGGGTCGCCCCGGTCCGCGGGATGCGAGTTCAACCACCACCTCCGGGCCTCCCGGGTCTCGCTTTTGAGACCCGGGAAACACAAATCTTGGGCGGAGCGGGTTCCCTCTCAACGTTCATGACGTTCCGGCCGACGGCCTCACTCCATCGACCGAAACGGCCAAATTGTGGATGCCCCACGTCTCGAATGCGACCCAGCTCGAATAAAATGAGCGCGCAAGAAATCATGTCTAAGTTTTTGTGGCAGCTCTGTGGCTAAGGCAAATTGACTTCCGAGTAACAGGCCACAGATCAGCAACCCTGAATCCAGCACGCCTCTCCACCACCGTTACGCTGTCATTCTGAGGACCCCGAGCGTAGAGAAGGGGACGAAGAATCCGCGGTTGCCTTTCGCGCAAAGGTCACACTTGCCGACGAGACGGCCAGAAAGCGGATTTGCACCCATGGTTTAAGGTCTTCGGGGCCACCTGATAAACTTTCTGAAAATTTAGCAACAAGGAAACACGTGAAACCTAGCCGGCTATCTCGTATATCCTTCGCAATTGCAACGCTATTTTTGTTCCCTGGACATAGGGTTAGAGCACAGAGTCCTATCGAAGACATACTCAAAGCGCAACAGGCATGGCATATCCAATGCATGTCCAAAGGTTGCATTGCATCGGTAGACATCCTGCGTGGAGAATCTGGCGATCCGCCCGATCCGAACGATACCAATCAATACGTGTCGGTGGCAGTGGCTGTGAACCGAAGCGACCGCAGACCAAGTCTAGTGACGTTTGAAGTTGATCCAAATGCTGATCAGCAGGCCGGAATCGACCTTTTCTTTTCGCACACCGTTCCCGACGGCAAGAGTTGGAAGGTCGTGGTCGATCCCAATGGACCAATGCACCTTCCATTCCGTCGCTGCAGCAAAACGACGTGTATTTTCTTCATCGGAGGAGGGACACCCGATGAAGCAACGATGAAATCATGCGAGGATTTGGTGTCCAGAATGAAGTCAGAAGACCATCTCTTCCTGAGCTATACTCGCGGCGGCCACTCTTATCGCACAGCCGTCAGCCTTGTGCTGTTCAAGGAAGCATACGCAAATCTTCTCACGCAGGCCTCCATGCCAACTGAGAGTCCCTCGCCCAGTAAGGGTGCTGTTGCCCGCTAAGGTAGCTCCTTACACGTCCCTCTCGACGCGCTCGGAATCGCTTCCTCCGCGTCTCGTAGCGAATCGTGTTCTGGAAGATGTTTGCATGCCGCCTCGCACCTCTTCTCGGCTTCCTGAGCGGGCAGCGGCCAAATTTTTGTGGCAAATTGAGGCAGCGCCTCTCACTTCTGGGCTATCTTGGGTTTCTTGGTTATTTTAAAATCTATAACTTGCGTGTTTTCAGTCTATACAATTGTCGGTGCCCCATCCTTCCGCGGCCCCATCGCGGAACGGTGGGAGGATAAGTCCCCTCGATTCGCGTTCGGTTCCCACAAACGGGCATCGCATCACTTGACCGTGCCGCAGGGACCTCACATTCTGGATGCGGCAAGGGCCCGCTTAACTGCCTATACGGAAATTATTACCTGACGAACATTCCGGGCCGCGCCTTCCGCGGCGAGGCTGCCGTCTCCGCACCTCAAAACGTCAGCAACAGAATTCAACTCCATCGGCCGCCGGCAAAGCAGCGATCTCAAAGCAAGCTCCTGGGTATTTTTGTCAACCCCTTACCCAAGTGCTCCCACTCATGGCAAAACTCTTCCGCCCCAAATCCCTCTGCCGGTAATTTCCCCGGTTTGTGCTACGCTGAATCATGAAGGTCGGATCGGCAATCCGAAAATCCAGTGGTGATCGGAAAGAGCAGACCCCGTGCATCGCTTTTGAAGCGCCCGCGATCGATGTTCGGCAACTGTCCTGTTTTCAAACACTTACGAACCATACAAAAATTACTTCCCTGCTTTCAAACCCTTGTGAATTCATGGAAAACTAACCTCCCTGTTTTCAACCACTTGTGCGAAACCACGGGGGTTAACGACGGATTCGCTGTTCGCCGTCCGCGGCGAATCAGGCCAATCGCATGAATCCATGCGCTGACGGTTGTGGGCCCTTGTTTTTCGCGCCGCAGGCGCGCCGGCCATCCGGCAAGTGGTACAAACCTCCATAAAATCCTGTAGCATGAGGCAGCGGAGACACCCCATGGAACGAATGCTGGCCACTCCGGCCGATGCCGAAATCATTCTCAGGCTCTATGAACTGCGCACCGAGGCGGTGATGCGCCAGGCCCGCGCATGGATCGGAGGCGAATTCTGGCCACGCACCGCCGAGGAGTTCTTCGCCGTGGCCGAAAACTCCGCCGACCCCCACAACGCCTGGTTTCGCCAGGTCACCACCTATTGGGAGATGGCCGCGGCCATGGTTCTGCACGGCGCCGTCTCCGCGGAGCTGTTTGTGGATTGCAATGGCGAGGGCTTTTTCCTGCTAGCCAAGTTCGCGCCGTTTCTAGACGCGATCCGGGAGAAGATTCCCGGCTTCCTGGTCAAAACCAGCGAACTGGTGAACCGTTTCTCGGCCGCCGCGCAGCGCTTCGAGACCATCCAGAAGCGCGTGGAAGCCATGCGCGCCAAAGCGCCAGCCAGCTGAAGCCGTCGCGCCCGGACTTGGCGTCTCCGGAATTTTTTGTCTTGTCGAATACGGCTTCGATGGAGCATGATGTCTGTGTCTGTGACTTTCCCATTCCCCTGGAGGTTTCGATGAAGCGTAAATCCTTAGCTTTGACGGCGTTGTTCGCCATGAGCGTGCTCCCCGCGCTGGCCGCCACCCATACCGGCTGGATCTCCGACGCGATGTGCGGCGCCAAGATGACCGGCGGGACCGCGCATGACCAGGCCTGCGTGTCCAAGTGCATTTCCAACGGGAGCAAGCCGGTATTTGTTGACAATCAGAAGAACGTTTGGGCCATTGACAACCCCGACGCCGTCAAGGATTTCTTTGGCGATCACGTTCGGGTAAGGGTGAACGAGGACGCGTCGAATAAGAGCGTCCATATCGATTCGATCACCGCGGCCAAGTAAGCCATCGCAACATTGCCCGGTCGCGGCAAAACTCGCCACGCCGCGCAAACTCTGGTAGTGTCGTATCCGTCCCTCTGGTCGTGCGTCCCTCGCGGCGCACGCCAGGGGCAGCGGGTGCGGCGGCGAATTATGGCGCGAGCAATCTGGAACGGCAAAGTGATCGCCGAGAGCGATCAGGTGGAGGAGATGGAGGGGGTGTTGTATTTTCCCGAATCCAGCCTCAAACGGGAATTCTTTCGGCCCAGCACCACCACTTCTACGTCTCCCGGCATCGGTCAGGCGCGGTATTTTACGGTGGTTATTGACGGTCAGGACAATCAGGACGCGGCTTGGTATTATCCCGACCCCAAACCCTCGGCGCGCAAAATTAAGGGGCACGTTGCTTTCTGGCGCGGCGTCGAAGTGCAAAAATAGCCGCCGGCGCCGCTTCGCCCATTTCACCGGGCCGGCGGACGTTTCGTTCTGAAAAACGCAGCTTCAGCGCCCTGGATTTCGGACCCGGTCCATTCACGCATCGGCCCCTACGCCCCGGTGCCGGCCAGGACCACGGCGATAGTGCGCAGGATGATCTTGAAATCCAGCCACACGCTCCAGTTGTCGATGTAGGTCACGTCCAGCGACACGTAGCTGGCGAAGGAAGGGTCCTGGCGGCCCTGCACCTGCCACAGCCCCGTGATGCCCGGGGTCACATCCAGCCGCTTGAGGTGGCTCAGCTTGTATTCCTTCACCTCGCTGGCCAGAGGCGGCCGCGGCCCCACCACGCTCATCTCCCCCTTGAGCACGTTCCAGAACTGAGGCAGCTCGTCCAGCGAATACTTGCGCAACACCTGCCCCAGCCGCGTCACCCGCGGATCCTTGGTGACCTTGAACAGCACCCCGTCGCGCTCGTTCATGTGCATGATCTCGGCCCGCCGCCGCTCCGCGTCCGCCACCATGGTGCGGAACTTGGTGCAGCGGAACATCCGTCCCTTCTTGCCGATCCGCTCCGAGCTGTAAAACACCGGCCCCGGCGAGTCCAGCTTGATGGCCGCGGCGATCACCCCCAGTAGCGGCGACAGCACCACCAGCACCAAGGCCGAAAACACCAGGTCAAACACCCGCTTGCACACCAGACCCAGCTCCGGAACCCGCCCGCAGTGCAGGGGAATGGTGGCAAACTCGCCGATATACTCGATGGCGCTGTTCCACGCCAGCCCGTCCCACATGTCCGGCACCAGGCGCAGGTCCACGCCCTGCCGCCGCGCCTCCTCCAGCGCCTTCTGCACCACCCCCCGCTCGGAGCCCGCGGTGAAGAAAATCTCGTCCACAAAGTGCCGCCGCGCCTGCTGGAACAGGCCCTCCAGACCGCTCCCGCCCCCCGCCAGCTCCACAAAACCCTTGAAGCGGTAGCCCAGGTGGCGCATGTTCTCCAGATGCTGGCGCAAAGCCTCGGCCTCCCGCCCCGCGCCCACAATCAGCACGTTGCGCGTGTCCACTCCGCGGTCGTAGCGGTGGTAGAGCAGAATGCGGTAGAAAAACCGCCGCAGGCTCAATCCCACCGTCACCAGCGCGATGGTCAGCAGCACCAGCCCGCGGGGAATGTCGTTGGCGTGCAGCAGGTAAAGCGTCCCGGTCAGCAGCAGTCCCGACGTGAAGCAGGCCTGCAGCGTCAGCGTCTGCTCGCGCAGGTGGCCGGTCAAGCGCAGCGGCGCATACAGGTTCAGCCGCCGGCTGGTCAGGATCAGCACCGCCGCAAAGCCGCACAGCAGGGCCAGCAGAAGGCCCATGGAGCGGCCGTGGATCAGCCGTCCATGCCAGAAATACCGCGCCCCCGCCACCAGACCGGTGCGCAACTCCAGCAGCGTCGCGGCCACCACCGCCCCCAGAATGGTCAGCCCGTCGGCCGCCATCCACAACCGCGAAGCGCCGCGGCCCCTGCGCGGAGCCGCCACACCCGCCCCGCCTTCCCACGCCGGGGCCACCGCCCGCATCGCGGACAACTTTTGCCAGAAATCAGAACTCGCCATAGACGTTCCGCGAACCTCATTGCCTCCGGAACGCGAACCCACAGCAACCGGCTCGCTTCCGGCGGGGGAGAGAAAAATGGATCGGGAACTGCATCGAACCGCCGCACCGGCCGCCAAGCCCTTCGGCCCGCCTCGCCGGTTTGGTGC
>JASHUH010000435.1 GCA_030040115.1 Acidobacteriaceae bacterium
GTCACGCTCACCGGTTGGGGCAAAATAGCGGAGGCGGCAGTAGTCATCGCGCTTACCTTCATTTTCGCATGGGATGCATCTTCGGCTATACGCGTGGAAGATGTGGAAAGCAGGGGCGCAATTCCGGCGGCAAGGACTTAGAAGGGCGGGATGCAGGCGCCTGCTGGCCGGCGTTGATGGAAAGCCTCGGCAACAGCAGGCGCTGTTCTCGGCGCGCTCTTCTTCGGCTATCTGACGGATCGGCACGGTTGATACGTGGTGGCTGCGCCAGTCACCTGAGTATCGGTGAGACGCAGTCCGGCTTTGCTTTGAAGGATTCGGGAGAGAGCCCACCAGCGTGATTTCGAGGCCGTCGAGCCCGGGAGGCGGGCGGGTAGATTCTACGGCCCCTGTGCCGCTTGGAAATCCTGGGGTTGGAGCCATATCGGCTGAACCATGAGGAAGAAGCGCATCAGGAACGTGGCGCGCGAAATCGGCATCGGATTGTCATGACGCACGGTCGTGAAGGTGATGGCTGGCGAGCGAGATCGGCCAGGTCGTCTAAAATGAGAATTAGGTTCCTGATTTGGCAGTAATCATCAAAGTTCCCCGCATTGGAGTCAGAGCCACCCGGCGAAAAGTCCTGATCTTCGGGGCCGCGATCTGTGTGATCGGATTGCTGGTAGCCGGTAGTGTCTTTTACCGGTACTGGACCAGGTACGGGCAAA
Organism: Acidobacteriaceae bacterium; assembly: GCA_030040115.1. GTDB lineage: Bacteria > Acidobacteriota > Terriglobia > Terriglobales > Acidobacteriaceae > Telmatobacter. Next base: position 708 of record JASHUH010000435.1, read on the forward strand.
TCGTCGGTAACCGGCTGAAAGAGCCGCTGTTCGTGCACACGGCGCAGATCTACGCCGCGCCGCCGGAGGTGCGACCGGGGCAGACGCTGAGCGCGCAGTGGGTGGTGCACGAGCTGCAACAGGCGGGGTACACCGCGCAGGGGCAGACGCCGGCTTCCGCTATGGGTACGTATGCGACGGGGCCGGAAACGGTGACGGTCAGCCCGGGGCCGGATTCATACCACGCCGAAGATCGGGCGGCGATCGACTTTGCAAATGGGACGGTCGACCAGATTGTGGACGCCAACGGAGCACAACTGGCGGCCTATGAGCTGGAGCCGCTGCTGGTGACGGGGCTTTCCGATCAGAGCCGAGCCAAGCGGCGGCTAGTGACGTTCGACGAGCTGCCGAAGGACTTGGCGGGGGCGGTGACATCGATTGAGGACCGGCGGTTTTTCCAGCACGGGGCACTGGATTATGACGGCATTCTGCGTTCGGTGCTGCACGATATGATGCCGGGGCGCCATTCCCTGGAAGGCGCCTCGACCATCGATATGCAAGTGGCGAAGATGTTCTTCCTGACGCCGCAGCGCACCTTCAAGCGGAAGTTTCTGCAGGTGATCATCGCGCTGCAGCTGGAACATCGCTTCTCGAAGCAACAAATCTTCCAAATGTACGCCAATGAAGCGCCACTGGGCGAGGTGGGCAGCTATGCCATCGACGGGTTCGGGGAAGCGGCGCAGGCATATTTCGGCAAAGATGTGGGGCAACTGAATCTGCCGGAGTGCGCGTTGCTGGCGGGCATGATCCAGAGCCCAAGCTGGCTGAATCCATTCCGGCACCCGCAGCGGGCGATGGTCCGCCGCAACGTGGTGCTGGACGCGATGGTGGAGACGGGAGCGATCACGAAGAAACAGGCGGAGCAGGCGAAGGCGATGCCCATCGATGTGGTTCCAGGCGCCTTCGATTCGGGCGAAGCGCCGTGGTTCACGGAGTTGGCGCGGGAGGAACTGCGGCAGCGGCTGAAGGATCCGGACTATAACGAGCGCGGGTTGCGCATTTACACCTCCATCGATCCCCAGTTGCAGCAAGTGGCGCAAAATGCGGTGAGCGACGGGCTGAAGCGGACCGACGAAGTGGTGCGGGCGCGATACAAGCGGCTGTTGCGCTACGACGAGCGGCGCGGGATCAAGCCGCCGCCACTGGTGTATCCGCAGGTGGCGCTGGTGGCGCTGAATCCGCACACCGGACAGGTATTGGCGCTCGTAGGCGGACGAAATTACGCGACGAGCCAGCTGGACCATGCCATTGCGCACCGGCCCACGGGGTCGATATTCAAGCCATTTGTGTACGCGACGGCGTTCAACTCCTCACTGGCGGGGACGCCGCTAACCAATCCCAGCGGGGTGAGCGGGCTCTTTACGCCGCTGACGCTTCTTCACGACGAGCCGACGACGTTCACTTTCGACAATGGGCAGACCTATTCGCCGCACGATTTTGAGAACCATTATTTCGGGGATGTGCCGGCCGTGGAGGCGCTTTACCGGTCGCTGAACAACGCTACGGTGGAGCTGGCGGAGATGGTGGGCTATGACAACGTGGCGAACGTGGCGCGGACGGCGGGGATCACGTCGGTGCAGCCGACGCCGGCGATGGCCATCGGATCGTATGACGCGACGCCGCTGGAAATGGCAGGCGCGTATACGGTGTTTGCCAACGACGGGGTAAAAATCGATCCGTGGATGCTGGCCAGCGTGCGGGCGCCCAATGGCAACGTGATTGCGAACTACACGCCGGAGACGACGCCGGTGCTGGATCCGCGGGCGGCGTTCCTGACCTTGGGTTTGATGGAACAAGTGCTGAATAATCCGCACGGGACGGGCGCGGGAATTCGGGGGATGGGGTTTATAGCACCGGCGGCGGCGAAGACGGGCACCTCGCACGACGCGTGGTTCGCAGGCTTTACCAGCAATCTGCTTTGCGTGGTGTGGGTGGGGAACGACGATTACAGTCAGCTGAACATTGAGGGTGACCGGGCCGCCGGGCCGATCTGGGGCGATTTTATGAAAGCGGCGGTGCAGTTGTCACAATACTCGGATACGGAGCAGTTTGTTCCGCCGCCGGGCGTAGTGCAACTGCAGTTGGACGACACGAGCAACCTGCTAGCGGATGCGGCGTGTCCGGATGACTGGACGGGCACGTTCCTGAACGGCACCCAACCGACCGCGACCTGCGACCGTCCGATGGGAAACCCACAGAACATCTTGCAGAAGATTTTTGGTCTGGGGCAGAGGCCAGTGAATCCGCCACCGCCGCCGAAACTGGCTCAGCAGCCCAAGCTGGCGCCGAACACCGCGGCTCCCGCACAGCCGGCGGAAACGCAGAATAACAACGCAGGGCAGGCTCCGGAGCAAAAGAAGAAGAAACGCGGATTCTGGGCGCGGCTGTTCGGGCGGCACGACAACAATAAGCCGCAGGATGAGCAAAATCCGCGGCAATGAGCACTGGCGAGCAGGAGGCGCGCTGCTGATGAAAAAGTTCACCGCTGCCACACACCGCCGGCGCGAGATTGTGAACATCATCGAGGAGGTGGAGAGCATGTTGCCGGAGGAATCGGGCATGTGCTGCCTGAACGTGCTGCACACGACGGCGCGCCACGGCAGATCTGGAACCAAGAACCTGCCTGGATATGCTGGACGCGTTTGAAGCAATGATGCCGAAGCTGAATTAGCGGCATGCGCACAACCCGGAGCACGCGCCGGAATCACATCCTGTCGTCGCTGATCGGGACGGCGTTGATGCTGCCGGTCCAAGAAGGATCGCTGCTTTGGGGGACGTGGCAGCGCGTGATCCTGGTGGAGGCAGCTTCGAGCCGAGCGCTAAGCTCTGTAAGAAAAAGGGTCGCGGAGCCCGCGGTCGCCGCAATGAATTTCCCAGCTGGTCTAATTCGGCGAGTCCGAATGTTGGTCACGTTCTGTACTCCTCAAGTGTTCAGGAATCGATTCGAACTAGCGTTTGCTTTCCATTTTCATTGACTGCGCGGGCGCTTGTCCGGGCTGCACTGCATTCTTCCCCAAATCGGCTGTTAGTGATCTCTAGGCGCTCGCAACGAAGCGAGGTACGCAACCAGATCGTCCATCTGGGCGGTCGTGAGCTTCCCTCGATACGAGAGCATGGCTGGCGGGTCCACAAAGTGCGCATCTCGAAGATCAGAGCGGGCAAAGGCGAGGAGTTGGCCGTTTGAATCGAGCATCTGGAAACTGAATGGGTCCTGATTGAGAAGTTTTCCGCCGAGAGTTTTCCCGTCGCGAGTTACGGGTCGATCAATGGCGCTTCGGCTTGTCTTACCTCGAGCAATTGCTTTCCTGGAAATTTTTACAAACTTTGGTTTCAATAATCGGGTGGCTAGCTGCCCTTGGCCTGAAGATCAATTGACACTCAGCAATCATCATCCGTGCGCGAATTCCATTGCCATTTCACAAAGCTCAAAGCTTAGCGATGCGCATCCGAGCTTGTCAAGGAAAATGGCGCACCTTATTGGCTGAGAGAGCTCCATTGATCGTTGAACGGACGCCCCGAAAATGTATTGCTGCGGTAAGGGGCCAGTTAATTGGAAACTTCACGGCGGGCATTCTGAGCCCCAGGGCTGCAGTTGCGATTTGGGGCGGTCTTCTTGCGCCGGCCATGTGAAATAATTGGATCTAAAGTACGAACAGCTTGCCGCGAGCGAATCTGTGCGAGCGCCCCGCGCCGCAGTTTGCGGCAGAGCAGACATGGATTTTGGGCGACAGGCTTATAAAATGATCCGTGGGCGACAACAACCTGTATGTATCAGCCATCCGCATTTCGAGAGGAGCACCTGGAGACTCTGCATGCGTTGATCCGCGCTCACCCTTTGGCGACGCTGATCACTGCCGGGACGAGTGGCCTGATCGCCAATCTTGTGCCGTTTATCTTGTCCGACGCCGGGGTTAAAGGTACGCTTCGAGCGCACATCGCCAAAGCAAACGATCAGGTCGATGCACTGAAAGCCGGGGCTGAATCGCTGGTTGTTTTTCATGGCCCCGAAGCTTACATCACACCCTCCTGGTATGCCTCAAAGAAAGAGCATGGACGGGTTGTTCCAACGTGGAATTATGTTGTTGTGCAGGTGCGGGGAACGCCGCGAATCATTGAGGACCCGGTTTGGATTAGAGCGCAAATTACCGATTTAACTTCGGGGCAGGAAAATCAGCGCGCCGAGCCATGGAAAGTGACCGATGCTCCGGAGCCTTTCATCCAAGAGCAGATCAGAGCAATCATCGGCGTTGAAATCCCGATCCTGAGCATCGAAGGAAAGTGGAAAGTCAGCCAGAACCGATCCGCTGCCGACCGCCGGGGCGTCTATGAAGGTCTTTTGGCGGAGGGGAGGAAAGACATGGCTGGGCTGGTGGCCGAAAAAAAAGTCGCTAGATGACTGGTGGAACCACCAAGAAAGCATACAGGAACAGTTGCCGATTCAAGGACGTGACCGATTCCGCCAACGTCAAGTTGGGCGGCTTCAGCACGGGCGCCGCGTGGGTCGATTACGATCGCGACGGCTACATCGATCTGTTCGTGGCCCGCTATGTCCAGGCGGACCCTCATCATTTGCCGACTCTGGCGCCCATATCGGAAGCGAACGGGTTCGACATGATTCAAACGCCGGACAAAATGACGGGCGAGACAGATTTTCTACTTCGGAACCGCGGGGATGGCACGTTTGAAGATGTCTCGGTGAAAGCCGGAGTGAGCAATCCGGCGGGACTCCATGGCATGGGCGTGGTTTGGGGAGATTATGACAACGACGGGTGGCCCGATCTTTTTGTCGCCAACGATGGGGGTGCGAATTATCTCTACCACAATCTCGGCAATGGCGCCTTCGAGGAGAGCGGCGTCAGCACCGGGACCGCATTTGGACCAAATGGCGAGACATACGGAAACATGGGAGGCGATTTCGGCGATTTCGGCGATTTCAATCGCGATGGCCGGCTCGATCTTGTGGCGACTCGCTATCGCAGACAGCCGGTCAGTTTGTATCGGAATGACCAAGTCATCTTTAGCGATGTCGCTCAGGAAGCAGGGCTGGCGCGAGATACAGCGGCGCCCGTGAAATGGGGAGTCGGTTTTGGCGATTTCGATAACGATGGATGGCCCGACCTCCTCATCGCCAACGGCAATTTCTCTTCTTTGATGGACCGGCTGCAAACCGAGGTGAAGTTTCGCGAACCCCTGCAGCTCTTTCGCAACATCGAGGGGCGTTCTTTCGAAGAGGTCGCGGATCGAGCCGGGTTGAACAGAGGCCCTCTTCAATCGCGCCGGGGAATCGCATTTGGAGATGTCAACAACGATGGCAAGCTCGATTTCGTCGTCTTCAATGTCGATGGGCCTCCATCTCTTTTCCTCAATGAAGCTCGGAATGCGAACCATCGCGTGCTTTTCCGCCTGGTGGGGAGTAAAAGCAATCGCATGGCCATTGGAGCGCGCGTGACTGTTTTTGCCGGAGGCATGACGCAGATCGACGAGGTCCGCGGAGGAGGCGGATACAACTCAAGCAACGATACGCGTCTGCACTTCGGCTTGGCAGAGGCGGCCATGATGTCCAAGATCGAAGTGCGTTGGCCGAGCGGCCTGAGCCAGGAATTCCGGAATGTCTCCGCCGACGCCATCTATGAAATCGATGAAGGGCAAGGAATGCGCAAACTCAAAGATCTCCAGCCGCCTGCCGGCAAGTAACTGCTGGGAGCCGGATTGTGCGAGAGGGCGTCATGCAGGAGCCATGCTCCGGGTACTATCATGGTCGGGTCGATCAGCATGGATACGAGGCGCCGATACAAGAATATACGATACCAAGAAGAAAAGAGGGCTCAATGACAGCACGAATTTCACTATTCGTCGCATTAGCATTGTGGCTTGGGTCCGCGGCTGCAAACGCTGCGCAGCAGTCCGCGCCGACTGTTCCGAAACATCTGACGGTAACCATCGATACACAACAGACTGCCGATCCGGTTTCAAAGTATGTGTTCGGAAGTTTCATCGAACATATTGGTCCGCTGGGAAGGCTACCAAAAGCGCTTCCCGCAGATGACTCCCAACAAGATCTTTCTGTCGATCGATGAGTATGCGTATGAGATTGGAAGGCGGCAGAGGCGCGGGGCCGAATCTGAAACTGGCTTTGGCCGACGGAATGCTCCTCAATGAGATGATGCGGCATACGAGTTTCATCGCCATGGCGGCGCACACGATGGGTGTCTCGTCGCTCGACATCACCCCTACCGCGTCGGTGATCAATCCGGTCGGGCTTGTGTACGAGATGTTTGGCGGGCATTTTCCAGGGACGATCCCGGTGGCGCTCACCGGCAATTCACCCCAGCCGGCGGAAAATCCCAACTATGCCGATGAACCAAAGGTCAGCTCCGGAAGTCCGACCTATCCACTGGATATGATCGCCACGCTCACGCCCGATCACAAGTACCTGAATCTCGATTTGGTGATGCGACCGATTCGGAGCAGAATTTCGATCTGAACGTCAGCGGGGCGCAGCTTCAGGGATCTTCGACGTTGTGGCAGTTGACGGGAAGCAGCCTGGATGCGGCCAATCGCGTGGGCCAGCCGCCACAAGTTGAGATCAAGGAGACCCCGATCGGAAATGCGCCGAAGACGCTTTCCGTGGCGCCGATCAGTGTAAATATCTACCGTTTTCCAGTTCGAGAAACAGGTCAGCGACCATGGCGGAAAGAGAGGAGATCGTTTTTGCACCGTGTTCCCTCAACTGGCGCCTCAGTCCATTTGTAGATATCGGAGTCGGGGTAAACGGGGCCGATCTGCTTCGCGTTGGATTGCCCTCTATTCGGAGAAAGTTGTTCATGCGGCCGTGGGCGATCAACTCATCATGCATCGAAGGAATACTGGAGTTGAGAGTTGTGGCGCGACGTTCGATCGAGAATCCATAGACGCCGGCTTATCAGCCCATCCGAGGGGACTCTCTCCTATCGATGCACGCGGGAAT
>JASHUH010000436.1 GCA_030040115.1 Acidobacteriaceae bacterium
ATTCATTGCCGTGAAGCACCGCGTTCACGGCCGCTTCACGCACCGCCATGGTGACGTGAAAGCACTCATCCTCGTCGAGCCCGGCGTCGAAGGCCAGCTTCTCCGCAGCGGCCTCCACCTCCCCGACGCTTGCCAAGGTGGAACTGAGCCGGAGACTCTGCCGCCCTTTACTGGTCGCGCTCACCGAATTGCGTTTCCACCTGCATTGAAATAGGCGCCACCGGGTCCGAAACATTGGATGCGGAAGTCCGGCGTCAGGCGACGAAACTCTTGGAACCTAGCTGGCAGTTTCAAGTTCGAAGCGTGCGCGTGTCAAGCAAGAAGGCCTGGGGATGTACGCTCACTCCCCAGGGTCTAACCGCGCTCGAAGGCGCTGCGCTGGTCACGTGCGCCGTGGAAGATGTGCAGAATCTCGATTGTGCTCCGGCCTTTACGGTAGTAAATGAGATATTTTCCGGCCGGAAAACTGCGCACCCCAGGTCCTAATTCGCCGCAACTCCGCCCGCAGTTTGGAAATTCACCGAGAAATGCGAACTGCTCTACGATGGCGTCTACCAGCTTGTCTGCAACCTTAACGCCGGCTCTCCCAGCCCAATAAAGAAAAATCTCATCCAGCTCGCGAATGGCGTTTCGAGTGACACGGAAGCGCATTTAATCGTTCGCGGCCCGCTCGAGCAGCCTGCGCCCTCTTGCCTTGACATCGGCGGCAAGCTGTTTCAGACCGTCGCGGCCTTCGCATTCTTCGAAGTCGCCCTGTTCGATGTCGGCAATGCCCTCCAGCACGCGCCTGCGGATGGCTTCGATCTGCGCAGCGGTCAGGTCAGCCAGGATATCTTCGAGGGTGGGCTCCGCCAGACGCAAAGCGCGCTCGTCCTCCAACTCCATGCGGCGGAGAGCCTCGCGCACTACTTCGCTGGCGTTGTTATAGCGCCCGCTCTTGACCTTGGTCCGCACGTAACCGGCCAGCTCCTTCGTGATGGAAATATTCATCTGGCTCAATCGGGAACCTCCTCGCGGTGCGGGCGACCACAATAATAGCGCCCCGCGGCTCGAATGTCAAGGTTTGACATCAAAAACTCCCTTTCGGCGCTATGCGCGGCGCCCCCGTTCTGTTGCGCTATATTCTGCTTTGGAAGGTCTACACTCAACCCAAGGAGAGTTGGCCGCGATGGAGTCGCGCTCCACAAGCCGTGTGAGCCTGACGGCGTTACTGGGAACCCCGGTGACCGACGCCCAGGGCCACCTGCGCGGCAAACTCAAGGACGTTGCCGTGGCCACCGGGTCCGAGGCCGGCCGGGTGGCCGGGCTGGTGCTCAAGACGCGCTCGGGACTGGCGATTGTGCCCTCGCAGGAAGTGATGGAAACGCCTGCCGGCGCGCTGGAACTGCGTTCGCCCAGCGCGCTGGTCCCGCTCAAGGAGCAGGGCAACTATCTTTACTTGCAGCAGGATCTTGTCGATCGCCAGATCATCGACATTCACGGGCGCAAAGTGGTCCGCGCCAACGATGTGGACCTGGAGTGGCTCGGCCATGGCGCGGCGCACCTGCTACGCGTGGCCGAAGTCGAGGTTGGCCTGCGCGGAGCCTTTCGCCGCATTTTTAAAGGCATCCTGCCGCGCCACCGGCTCGAAGCTCTCTCCCGCAAGCTGGCCGCGCACAGCATCCCCTGGCAGTTCGTCGACGTCATCGAGCCCGATCCCGCGCGTCGCGTCAAACTGCGTATCGAGCACGAACGGCTGGCGGAAATTCACCCTTCCGACCTTGCCGACATCCTCGAAGACCTGGCCCCGGCGGAGCGCGAGGCGGTTTTCACCTCGCTGGATGAAGAGGTCGCGGCCGAGGCTCTCGAAGAAGTCGATCCCAAGCTGCAAAAAGCCCTGCTTGAAAAGCTCGATGACGAGCGGATCGCCGACATTGTCGAGGAAATGGACCCCGGCGCGGCCGCCGACCTGCTCGCCGAGCTGCCTGAGGAGCAGTCCGACGCCATCCTCGAGGAAATGGAGCCGGAAGAGCGGCATGAGGTCGAGGAGCTGCTCGAGTTCGACGAGAACTCCGCTGCCGGCTGGATGACCACCGATTTCGTCTCCGTGAGCGAAGAGGCCACCGTGGCTCATGCCGTGCAGGCGTTGCGCAGCTTCGATGGCGATCCTGAAACCGTGACCGAAATCTTCCTGCTCGACATAGACGGAGTGCTGCGTGGCTCCATTCCGCTGGCGCGTTTGGTGATGGCGCAGCCGGAAGCGCGTCTTCAGGTTCTCAGTGAGCCACGCGTGCTCTCGTGCCCGGCGGAGATGAGGCGGAACGAACTCGCCGAAATGTTCGATAAGTACAACCTGCACGCGCTGCCGGTGGTGGATGCACAAGGAAAAATGGTGGGCCTGGTGCAGGCGGAGCAGGTGATCAGTTATCTTCGCGAAATGATGTAGGCAGGAGACGCCGGGCCTTTCGCGCCGCCCACCGCAAACACCTTCGGAACCCGATCTGCGACCGCCGGCAGCGCCGGAAACGCCGCATGGGGCTCGGTCTGATACCAGTAGGCCACGGAATAAAAGTTGTCGGAGCGGTCGTTGGCTGTGCCGTGTTCGATGGTCACGCGAATCGACTTCTCGAACGCGATCGGGCCCTCGAGATGCCAGCGATAAATGCAGTAACGCCCGCCGATGCGCTCCGGGTCGGCGATATATGGCACCCCCTGGTGCAGGTTGGCGAACGGCTGCCCGCCGAAGTCCCAGGCGCCGTTGTAGTAATCCTCGGTGCCCGTGCCGTTGATCGTGGGCAGGTCGGCGCCGTCGATGAACATCATGTCGTCGCCTTCGCCGAACCAGCCCTCTTCGTTCTGCAGAACGGCTTGCGTTACGCCGAGGAAATGCCCTTTGCCGGCGGCTTCAAGAAAAATGTAGTTGTCTTTTCCGCTCAGGTTCTTGCCGTCGCTTTGGACGGCTTTGCAGGGTGCGGCCTGCCGAAACTGCGCATGAAAGCGGCCCAAGTCATTGGGTAGGTTGGGCAGGGTCGCGTAATCGACGGCAAAGTAGAGGTTGTGCGTGGGGACCGGGCCCTCGTTGGTGAGCGTGAGCCGCGCCGCAGTGGCGAATGGCATGGGGAAATACGCGTTCAGCGCTTTGATGGGCGCCACGGCCAGCAGCGCCGATTGGTAGACAAAGTATTCGCCCAGGCCAAGGCCGAAAAAGTCGCCGACCGGAGCCTCAATCGAAGGGGATGGTTCGCCGTCCCACCAGGCGCGCAGAACGAGATTCTTGAGGTGCATCGGGTCCGTCGAGTTGATGGTGAACCAGATGTGAGTCACCACCCCCGCGCCCGACATATCGAGCAACGTGGCGCCCTGGCCGGGCTCGACCGTGACCCAGTCTGCGTTGCCGCCGGTGCGGTCCCAACTGGAGGAGCGGCCATTCACATAGCTGCGCAGGCGCGCAAGCGCGAACAGTTCCTCAGGCGCGGGCGCTTGCGGCTCATCCGGCGCGGCCCCCGCCGCGGGTGAATCCATGCCCAGTATCCCGGCTGCGGAAACCCCGGCCAGCGCGCCCAAGATCCGGCGGCGCGTGTGAAGACCTGGATTACGGTTGAAGGGTGTCATGGGCAGTTCCTCCTGGCGGCAAAGCATGTGAAAACGTATTGTAATCCGGCGCGGCGAGCGACCGTCGCCCTTGACCCACTCCACATAGCGGTCGAAGAGAGTGAGAGGGGATAGGCGCGTTTTTCCCGTTCGGGTCTCTCCTGTTATGGTCATTGAGGAACTTGTGTTCCGCAAACCGCAATGAATCCACTTTTCGGCGAAACCAGAGGCCACGCATCCTGCTAGGCGCCGCGCCGCCAGCCGTTCCCCGGACGTTCGACCTGTCCGTGGAACCCTGGCCCAGGAGTCGCGCCGGCTTGAGCCCGCGCCTTCGGGGTGCACCTGCTCCGGGTTCGCGAGAGGAACCCGAAGGCATGTGGAAGCGCTGGCGAATCCGGATCCTGCTATTTCTGGCCGTCCTCGGCCCCGGATTCATTACCGCCAATGTCGACAACGACTCCGGCGGCATCTTCACCTATTCCCAGGCCGGCGCGCAGTACGGCTATACGCTGCTTTGGACCATGATTCCCATCACCATCGCCCTGATCGTGGTGCAGGAGATGTGCGCCCGCATGGGAGTGGTCACCGGCAAGGGATTGAGCGACCTTATCCGTGAAGAATTCGGATTGCGCCTCACCTTCGTCATGATGGTTCTGCTGGTGGTGGTGAATTACACCAATGTGGTCACAGAGTTCATCGGCATCGCCGGCTCCATGCGCCTGTTTCATGTGGCCAAGTTCATCTCCGTGCCCATCTGCGCGGTTTTGGTGTGGCTGCTGGTGCTGCGCGGCGATTACAAAAGCACCGAGAAAATTTTCCTTGCCGCCTCGCTGGTCTACATCGCCTACATTTTTGCCGGAATGCTCGCCCAGCCCAACTGGCATGAGGCGCTGCTCACCACGGTCCAGCTTCCCGCCAAATCGGTTTGGCGCGACAAGACCTACATCTACATGGCGATCGGCGTCGTGGGCACCACCATCGCGCCCTGGATGCAGTTCTACCTGCAGTCCTCGGTAGTGGAAAAAGGCATTACCGTCAAAGATTATCCCGCTTCGCGGCTTGACGTGGTGGTGGGCTGTTTTTTCACCGATCTTATCGCCTGGTTTATCGTGGTGGCCTGTGCGGCCACGCTCTACGTTCATGGCATGGGGGCGATTCAAGTGGCCGCCGACGCCGCCGAAGCCATGCGCCCGCTGGCCGGCGACTACGCTTTCATTCTCTTCGCCTTCGGGCTCTTCAACGCTTCGCTGTTTGCTGCGTCCATTCTCCCGCTTTCCACGGCCTACACGGTTTGCGAAGGCTTGGGTTTCGAATCGGGCGTGGACAAGGGCTTCAAAGAAGCGCCGTTTTTCTACTGGCTTTACACCCTGCTGATCGTCGGCGGAGGGTTGACCGTCCTCGTCCTTCCCGATTCCCAACTGATCAACGTGGCCATCCTTTCCCAGGTGTTGAACGGCGTTCTTCTTCCCGTGGTCATCATCCTCATGCTGCTTCTCATCAACCGCAGCGACCTGATGGGCGACCACAAGAACTCGCGGCTCTGGAACTGGATCGCGTGGGCCACCAGCGTCATCGTGATCGGCATGACCCTGGCCATGCTCTGGGGCATGATGCCGGGGCACTGAGAAGACATCTCCTTTGACTCGCTGACCCGGCGACGGCCCGCTGGGTTATGATCATTGCACTTGAATCTCTTCGCAAGCGCGCGCTCCATGCGCATCGTTTACGTGCTCACTTCGCTCGGAGTCGGCGGAGCGGAACGTCAGACCCTCGCCTTAGCTGCGCGCATGGCGCAACGTGGCCACTCGGTGGCGCTCATGGTTCTGCGATCGCCAATGGCGGAGGAGTGTCCGACCGGACTCATCGTGGAGTTGCACGCGATTCGCCTCGGCATGAGCAGG
>JASHUH010000035.1 GCA_030040115.1 Acidobacteriaceae bacterium
CGCGAGCACCCCGATGTGTATCTGCAGACCTATAACCTTACGCTGTCTAAGCAGTTCTGGGCCAATGTCCTTGACGTCAGCTACGTCGGCGTCAAGGGAAACCATGAGATGACCTCCGACTCCAGCACCAACTCCGGCCCGCCGCAGGCGGCTGGCCTCAGCGTGCAGGCCGACCGGCCCTATCCCACCTTCGGCAACATTCGGTATGTATATTACCAAGGCTCATCCATGTACAACGGCATGAACATTCACTTTGAGCATCGGGTCACCCACCAGCTCAACTTGACCGCAGCTTTCAGTTGGGCGCATTTTGAAGACGATTATGGAACCGACGTAAACAGCGGCGGCAACCAGACGCAGACGCTAGCGATGGTATGGGCCAATGGCCTTAACGATGTCCGCCACAACGCCACCGTTGCCGCCGTATGGCAGATGCCCAAGTTCACCGGTGGGGACACGGCCGTGCGCGATATCGTCAACAACTGGGGCGTCAACCTCATCTTTCAGTTCATCAGCGGCAGTCCGCAATTGGTAACACAGGCTGAGGATGGCGAAAATAACGGCAACGGCACTGAATATCCGAATGTGGTTCCCGGCCAGTCCTTCAACCTGTCGCATCGAACCACAGGCGAGTGGTTCAATACGGCTGCCTTCACTGAAGCGATTGCCGAATACGGCAATTCGCCCCGCAATCCGGTCACCGCTCCGGATATTCGTCCTCTTACTCTTGCCATTGCCAGAGAATTCCCCATGCCGTTCAAGGAAGGACAGCGGCTGGAATTCCGGGTGGAGGGTTTCAACGTGCTCAATCAACCCCAGTTCAGCGCCCCGGGCACGACCCAGGGCGCCAGCAACTTTGGAGCTATTGGTTCAACCGTGATCGACAACCGCGAGGTGCAAGGAGTTCTCAAGTACTATTTTTAACCCCAGTTCCTCTTTAATAAGTCTCACACAGGCAAGCTGAGAGGACGCCGCCACCATTCTCTCGGCTTGCGGTTTTGAGTAAGCAGGGTTTTAAATCGAGATGGGCCCCTCGCTCGACGGTTCGAGCGTCACGGCGGTTGACGCAGGATCGGACGCCCATCCCGTACGAAACAACATTTGCCTGTTGACCGGCAGAGGCGCCGAAATTAGGATGGAAACCCGCGGGCTCCCACTCGCTGGAAGAACGCGGGAGTTCGTTCCCGACTTATTTGCATAAAGCTGCGTCAATTGCGCAATCGTGGGTGTGGAAGGACATGGATGGTGTCTGCGTGCGCCCTCTTATCTCAAGGGCGGGGTCCGGCTGTGGCGCTGCGGATCGAGATGCCGGCCGGGATGAGTGATGATTCCGAAGAACCTCGGGATGAAGTGTTGTTTCGGGTTTGACGAGTTATTTCGGTCTTTTAGATCAATGCGGGAGGACGAAAATGGATTTCGAATTCAACAGCAGACGCAGCTTTTTCAGTAAGATCGCCGGTATCGCAGCTGTCTTCGCCGGCGCATCGAAGCTCTTTGCGCAGCAGGCGCCCGCCGCGGGAGCCGCAATGCCGGAGGCGGGGCCAGGCGGCGAAGGACGGCGCCGCGGACCCGGAAACCACACCCACAATGGTGTCTTCTATTTTTCCGGCATTGGCTCGAATGATGGCTATCCTCACGACGATCACGTCACGGTGACTGACCCCTTCGACAAACATGTCACCCGCACGATGGACGCGCTCAAGAAGTCCGTGGAGCGCGCCGGCTCCAACATGGATAGCATCATGGACCTGCACGTGTTTATCTGCCAGCCCATCGCCGACGGCGTCCCCGCGCTCTCCGGCAAAGCGCGCTTTGACGCCTATAAAGCTCAATACGACGCTTTGAACAAGATCTATAGGACGTACTTTTCGCCAGGCAAAGCTCCAGCGCGTTGCTGCATGGCTCTCGATTGGATTCCCGGCGATTCGCTGATCGAAGTTGTCGGGACTGCGCTGGTCGTCAATCCGCCGGCCCCAGCCGCCGGCGAGTAATTCCGCCAAGGTGCTGCAAAGGGGGTTGTTGTATGAGTATGAAATTGGGATGGAGCCGACGTTCGTTCCTGTCCGCGTTGGGGGTGGTCAGCGGCGGCCTGTTTGCGCCGCGTGGAATGAAAGCCGAGGGAGTATTTGGCCACCACAATCATGAGGGCCTGCCCTCGGCGGACGGAAACCCGATCGTGCCCATCACGTCCGGCCTCGGTTCCACCGATGTCTACCAGGAACTGGGCGTAACGCCGCTGGTCAACATCAACGGCACGCTGACCGTGATTGGCGGATCGGTCATCCCTGTGGAGGCCATGGAGTTGTATCGCCAGGGCAATGAGCACTGTGTCAGTCTCAACGACTTGGAGGTGGCGGCTGGTAAATGGATGGCCAAGCTATGCCATTGGCCCGAGGGCTATACCGGTTTGGTGACCTGCGGGGCAGCGGCAGGGCTGATGGTCGGCTACGCGGGAATGATGACGGAAGACTTGACCCCGCGCATCAGGCAATGCCCCGACGTGACGGGCTTTCCCAAGACCGAAGTGATCATTCAGAAGGCCCATCGCTATCCCTTCGATCACCAGATCCGTCAGACCGGAGCGAAACTGGTGGAAGTGGAAACCAAAGAAGAGATGATCAATGCGATCAATCCCAAGACATTGGCCATTCACTTTCTCCATATCAATGCCGATAGAGGAAAGGTATCCGGACAGGAGATCGTGGAGATTGCCAAGGCGCACGGTGTGTACTCGTTCAATGACGCCGCTGCGGACGTGCCGCCCATTGAGCGGCTGTGGACTATGCCTCAAGAAGGTTGGGATTTTGTCGTTTTCAGCGGCGGCAAGGATATTAAG
>JASHUH010000437.1 GCA_030040115.1 Acidobacteriaceae bacterium
GCAACTTTCGTGGGAGGGTGAAGGCGCGCTCTTACGGCTATGATCGAAAGTGGAGATGCAAGTTTTCTGGGTTCAAGGGAATCCGCGGGTGGCGCTGGCCATCGTTCTCTGTCCGCGCGCCGACAATCAGCTCTCGGATGAACTGTGCTCCATCCACCAAAGCGGCGTCGATACACTGGTTTCGCTCCTCGAGACGAGTGAGGCGGCGTGGTTGGGCCTGGCGGGCGAAGGTCCACTTGCCGAGGAGGCGGGCATGCGCTTCCTCCAGTTTCCCATTCGCGACGCCAGTGTGCCTCGCGACCCGACCAGCTTCAGAACCTTCGTGGCGGGCTTGGCCGAGCGGCTGCGCGGTGGAGAACGCATTGGCCTTCATTGCCGTGGATGTATCGGCCGAGCCCCCGTCACCGCCGCGTGTACGCTCGTCCACCTGGGCTGGACTCCGGCGGCGGCCGTTGCCGCAATCACCTTGGCCCGCGGCTGCAGAGTCCCCGACACCATGGAGCAGCACCGCTGGATCATGGACTATAAGGCGGCGCCGTGAGCAGGCCGGTTGTGGACCTGAGCTTTCCTTGCCGCTGGCAAGCGGAAATTCTCCCCGCGCGGCCCGCGATTCTGCCGGCGCGGCGTTTTGTGTATCCCCGCCAAGCCGAAGAGGTCGAACGCGGTGCGCTGGAAGTGCTGATCCGTGCCAGCCCCGCATCGAGTAAGGAACATGGCGCAGAGCATTTCCCCGGCGCGCAGCCGTTTCTCGCCACCTGTGCGCTCGGTTTCCGCGACCCGGCTGCACCGACCGGGATTTGGTCGGCGCCCAACCCGGAGGAAATCTGCGCGGTTTCGGGCGGGTATGCGTACCTCATCAACACTCGAGCGCCGGAACAGTTCACCATGCTCCCTTACCGGCCAGTGCTGGAAGTGCTTCCGGTGATCGCCGAGCGCCTTCTGCTGTTCGTGGGCCATCGAACGATTCTGGCTTGGGGAGCGGCGGGACAGGCCTGGGAATCCGGAAAGCTTTCCGACGAGGGCGTGACGATTACCGGCATCGAAGCGGGCATTCTGCGCGGAACCGGCTGGGAGATGCAGACGGACAGAGAATCGGCCTTTGCGGTGAACCTGCAAAACGGCCGGCGCATCCCAACCATTCCTGGCTGAGCATAGAATGCTCACTCAATATCGCTTGAAGTTGACTTCGACGGTGATGGAGACGGCAACGGGTTTCTCTTTGAGCATCGCGGGTCTGAAGCGATAATTCTTTGCTGCCTTCACCGCCTCGGCGTCGAAGTCAGGCCGGTAGGAACGAACCACGCGAACGTCCCTCGGCATACCCTCGGCGTCCACGATCATGCGCAGCAAAACGATTCCCCCAGACACCTTCTTGTCTTTGAGGGCCGACTTGGGAAATTCGGCCTGTACAGTATTTAGCGGTATCGGTGCGCTCACGCCTTGGCCCACGTGATACACATGCCCGTACGCGCTTGCCTGCGCTGAATCCTGTGAACCCGCTCGCGGCGCGACTTGAACCGCCATCGCCGCCGCTCCGACTGCGGCGCAAAGCAGAATCGCCGACGCTGCCCCGATCAGCCCGCATCTCGCAATCGCTCCTGCATGCTCCTTCTTCATCCTTATCCTCATGATTCGCTTCTCCAGATTCCCTGCATCTAAAATTCCGATCGCGTGAATCGCGGAAACTCGGCCGCTGGTCGCCACCATCGCCGCCAGGCGCAACAGCGACTGTGCGTAGCTCCGCGCATCGACCTCGCCTTCCGTAGCCATCGCGTCGCAAATCATCTCCCGCGTCTGCGCAATGCGTGACTTGATGGCCCAAGTGAGCGGGTGAAAAGCAATGGCCAAACTCACCGCCTCGTAGAAAAGGTTTTTCTGAAAATCGCAGCGCCTGAGGTGTGCGCACTCGTGCACCAAAGCAGCAAGAATATCTTCGCGCGCACAGCGAGCTGCGAAATCGCTCGGAAGCAGGAGCACCGGCCCGTCCAGGCTCAGCGCCACCGGCCCCGGCACATGCGCGGAAGCGAGAATGCGAGCACGGTGTAGCGAAAATGCCACCCTGCAACGGCGCCAGAGTTCCTCCTGCTCCGGTGCCAGCGTGGCCGGTCTGGCCTGCCGCAGCACCCGCACCGCACCACGCAGCGAGAAAAGCAGCCATCCCACAAAAAGGACCATTGTGGCGAGATAGGTGGCCAGCAACCACCAGAGCCAGGTTTGGGAAAGGGGGAAAAAACCTGCGTGCCGTGCTGCACTTCCCTGATTGGCGACAAGAATCAATGCGCCGCGGCTGGCCGTTGCGCACCAGCCAGGGAACAAGGCGAGCAACTGACGAACGCATGGCAGCGCCGGCGTCACCACCGCTGCGAACAGTGCCGAAACCCACATCGCGTGCTCTGCCTGCGGGCCCATCCGCCTCAGCATTCGGCTCGCCAGCCAGGCCGCCAGATAGATCGGCGCACCTTCCCAAAGCGCATTCACAAGGTAGGAAGCGGCAAATCCAGAAAAGCTATGCATCGCGCCCGCTCCCTTCTTCCTGTTCCAGTTCGCGGCTCAGTGCCGTGATCCGCTCCAGGTTGACCTGCCGGCTCTTGACCAAGCTCATCACCAGCGCTTCCGGCGATCCTCCAAACGCGCGTTTTACAAAATCGCGTAGCGCTTGGCCGACGACGTTTTCCCGCGTTGCAATCGCGTGATAAACATAAGCGCGGCCAGCAAGGCTGCGGCGCACCCGCCCTTTGCGATGAAGAACGTTAAGCATCGTCTGCACCGTGTTGTAAGCGAGGTCGTCTTCAGGTTTAAGCTTCTCCTGCACCTGCAGAACGTTGCTCGGCCCGTCGGTCCAAAGCACCTGCATGATCTTCAGTTCCAGCGGCGTCAGCATATTCGAGCCTTTTCTCCGCCCCGCCATCCGTTCCTCCTAAATAAATAGGAGTATGATGCATTCTTCAGGATTTGTCAACCTAAATTTTTAGGTTTAGCCGGCAGGTTCCAAGCGAGCCCGGGAAAAAGACAGGGAAATCCCGGGGAACCGCCTTCGCATCTCAGCCTGCGGCCATCGATTCCTTTATGGCCTCCCGCCGCCTTGGTAAGATCGCTTCGTAGCCCGCGTAGACTCCTTCAAACACAGCGTCCCAACTGGCCGTGAGCGCGTGCGCTCTCGCCGCTTGGCGCATGGCCGCGTGCCGCCCGGGGTTCGCGAGAATCTCCGCGATGGCTTTGGCGAAAATCCCGTCGGGCACGATGCGGCCGCTCTCGCCGTCGCGCACAATCGTGCACGGGCCGCCGTCGGGAGTGACAATGGCCGGCACGCCGCTGGCCAGCGCCTCAAGCACTACGTTGCCAAAGGTGTCGGTATGCGAGGGGAATACGAACAGATCCATATTGGCGTAGGCCGTGGCCAGCGCCTCTCCGCGCAAAACGCCGGTGAACTCTGCCCGGTGCAGCCGCTCGCGCAACCAACCCTCGTCGCCGCCGTGACCGACAATGAGAAACCGGAAAGCGTCGATCCCCATTCGTTCCAGGTCATCCTGCACTTTGACCAGCAAGGCGATATTCTTCTCGACGGAGAGCCGTCCGACATAGCCCAGCACAGGAACGCGGTCGCCGGAGGCGCGGTTGCGCTTCGCCGAATGGAAGATCTCGGCGTCGACGCCGCGAGGCATGCGGTGGCAGGACCGGCCGGTGGCCTCGGCAAGCTGCGTGCACAGGTCCGGGTTAGGCGCAAAGAGCACTAGGGCGCGGGAATAGAAGCTGGCCACGGCGGCCATCGCCAGGCTTTCAATCTGCTTGCTGGCTGCGGCGGAGTGGCGGCCGGAAAATTTGCTAACCAGCCGGTGCGCGCGCCGCGCAGCGTACTCGTGAACGTTGGCGTGCCAACTGGCTGCCAGCATCACGCCGAGATAGTGCGCCAACCCAGCGCCCAGAATGCCGATCTCACTCGGGCCGGTGATGTGAATCAGGTCGGGCCGGAACCGCTCCAGCGTTTTGCCGATCAGCGGCGTGTGGCGCAGGAAGACGGGGTCAAAGCGAAGATCCTTTTCAAGTGCGAACGAAAGCACGCCGCGAGGCAACTCAAGGGTCCAAACAGCGCCTTCTTGGCGAAACGCCTCGGCGCGGTCTCCGGCGCGGACGCACAAGAAAGGAAGGTTTCGCCGGCGTGCGAAAGCTTCGAAGTGGCGGCTGGTATGCGCCACCCCGTTGACTTCATGAAACGAGTCGGGAAAATACGCGACGCGCGGCGGGGGAACGGTCATCCGATGAGCGGAGCCGGTCCCACTCCACTTGCCGACTCCGCCGGCAACGTTGACTCCGCCAACGCAACCCACTTCGCCGAGCCTTGTCCACTATTCGAACTCGCCGAGGGCCAAGCGCAACTGGTGCGATTCGTTCCAGGCCATGCGCAAACCGCCGGCGACTAAGCCCCGTCCCATCAGTTGCACGAGCCCGATCACGCCGGTAAACAACCTGGGCGCCGATCCTTTGGGCCATATCTCGCAGACCGGACGGATGACTCCATTAGCGTCGGGATGAAAAACTCGCTCATCCCAGGTGCGGGAACCCGGCGGGAATTCGGGATAGTGCCGCACGATATCGACGGTCGATTGCAAAATGCGGTGCTTCCAGGGCTCGGCGTACTGGGGTAGAAAGAGAACATTGCTCTTGCGCTTACGGCGAATTTCGTGAACAAACTCGGTAAATGTGGAGGCATTAGTCAGGTTCATGGTGGCGTTGGGTTCGACGCCATGGCGATCACCGCCGGAGATCAACAGCATGTTCCACTTTTCGGCCAACCGGCGCACTGCGCGGTTCTCGTCCCAGTTGCGCAGCCCGTTTAATTCCAAGGCGTGCAGGTAGGCGCCGTTCTTCTGCAGGAACTCATTCACGAGGAATTCGTGCTTTTCTTTGCCAATCAGGTAAAGGTCCCACATGGGATGGTTGAAGACCACCAGCACGTTCGGCTCGCGATCGAGCGCCGCGAGAATCTCAGTAAGGCGTGCATCGCGGGGTTGCGCAGTGAACTCCTGCAGGGTCGCCATCCACCCGGCCGCCTTGGCGCTGGGCAGGTTGTGGATGCCGAGGTGAAAGGACTGGATTCCGCCGTAAGGCGCGCTCCACTCCACCGAAACAGGAATCTGCCGCGCGCTGGGGACGGTCCGCAACAGCATGGGAGCGTGAATGTTGTCGTGATCGGTGATGGAAACCATGGGGGCCACATCCAGTTTTTCGATCTGCCGCATCTCCAGATCGAAAGCCAATTTCGGGGTCATGGGCGGCGTCCAATAGCTGGTGGTGTAATTAATCTTGATTCCGTGGATTTGCTCGGCGCGGCGTTCCAAGCAGGTGAGAATCGGCCGCAAAATGGGAAACTGATTGCCGAAGTTCGCCAGAAAGTCCAGAGTTTCCTGGGATTGGTTGGTGTGGCTGTGCAACGAAACCCCAGTCCGAAAGCCCTTGGCCGCGTCTCGATCGCGCCACAAATAGGAGATGGTTGAACTTGGCATACCCGGTCCTCCCCGTCTCAAGCTTTCCGGATTGCTAAGCATAGTATTCATGACCGGCGGTGAAAACGGGGTTAAGATCGCGAGAACAGCGGATCAATTCACAAAAGAACCGAAAGAGTTACCATCAAAATCCGAGAATTAGGCCGAAACCCGCTAAACGCCAAACCTTCTTTTCCTGTTTCTTCGCCTAAGCTGCACGTGAAAAGAGTCTTTTTGCACTTCGACTTTCCGGCTTAGGCGCACTTCGCCCCAGCGAACCTCGGCTATCTTCTTCAGATTACGCCGAATGCTCAACGGTTGGCTGATCCCATTCACAGGCGGCGGCTTCGGCGGCTAAACGCGGTCCCTGCTGACTGATCTTGCAGGAAGGGCTGCTCCTGAGAGCAGCCCTTCTCGCCAACCCGCCACGCTTAAATTTCCGCGCGCCGTTTATGCCGGAGATGGTGAGCCCTCCGGGAACCCGCTCCCGCCCCGGCTTTCGGGCTTGAGAACCTGCTGGGGTGTCCCGCTGGTGTCGCTCGGCGAAGCCAGCACCGAGCGCAACGGAGGCAGTTCCTTGCCCTCGATGAGCATCTTCACCTCTTCAGCGTCGATCGTTTCCCGCTCCAGCAGCGCCGCCGCAACGCGGTGCATGGCGTCCTGGTGCGAATCGAGGATGGAGTGCGCCGATTGATAGGCTTCGTCAATGAGGCGGCGCACTTCCAGGTCGATCTGCCGCGCCGTTTCCTCGCTGAAGTCGCGGTGCTGGGCGATCTCGCGGCCCAGAAAAATCTGCTCTTCTTTTTTACCAAAGGTCAGCGGGCCCAACCGGCTCATCCCGTACTCGCACACCATGCGCCGCGCCAGGTCGGTGGCGCTTTCGATATCGCTGCCGGCGCCGGTGGACATCTGGTGGAGGAAAATCTCTTCGGCCACGCGGCCTCCGTAGGCTGTCGCCAGACGGGTTTCAAGATATTCGCGCGTATAGTTATGCCGGTCGTCGGGAAGGTAGACGGTGACGCCCAGAGCCATGCCGCGCGGAATAATAGTGACCTTGTGGATGGGATCGGAGTGCTCGCGCAGGAACGAGACCAACGCATGTCCGGCCTCGTGATAAGCGGTCACGCGCTTCTCCTCATCGGTGAGCAGCATGGACTTGCGCTCCGCGCCCATCAGCACTTTATCCTTGGCCAGTTCGCAGTCGTACATCGTCACCTGCTTGCGGTTGGCCCGGGCGGCGTTCAGCGCGGCTTCGTTGACCATGTTGGCCAAGTCGGCGCCGCTAAAGCCCGGCGTCCCGCGAGCCAATACATTCAAGTTGACGTCGTCGGCGATGGGGACCTTCTTCACGTGCACGCGCAGCACTTCCTCACGTCCGCGCACGTCCGGGAGTCCCACGACCACGCGCCGATCGAAGCGGCCCGGGCGCAGCAGAGCGGGATCCAGGACGTCGGGGCGGTTGGTGGCGGCCACCAGAATTACGCCGTCGTTCGATTCGAAGCCATCCATTTCCACGAGCAGTTGATTCAGCGTTTGCTCGCGCTCGTCGTGCCCGCCGCCCAGGCCGGCGCCACGGTGGCGGCCTACAGCATCGATTTCATCGATGAAGATGATGCATGGGGCATTCTTTTTGCCCTGTTCGAAGAGATCGCGGACACGGCTCGCGCCCACGCCCACGAACATTTCCACAAAGTCAGAACCGGAAATGGAGAAGAACGGAACGTTGGCCTCGCCGGCCACCGCGCGCGCCAGCAGGGTTTTGCCGGTTCCAGGAGGCCCCACCAAGAGCACGCCTTTGGGAATGCGCCCACCCAACTTTTGAAATTTCTGCGGCTCGCGCAGATACTCGATAATCTCCTTCAACTCTTCTTTGGCTTCATCCACGCCCGCCACGTCTTTGAACGTGACCTTCTTCTGCTGCATCGACAGTAATCGGGCGCGACTCTTGCCAAACGAAAGCGCTTTGTTTCCCCCCGACTGCATTTGCCGCAGCATGAAGAACCAGATGGCGCCGAGCAGAACGAAGGGGCCGACGTTGAACAGCAAGGGCAGAAGAATGTTGCTTTGCGGTTCCTTGATGGAGAAGTTGACCTTGGCGTCGAGCAACGCCTTTTCCAGGTCCTCGTAGTTGGCGGGGATAGTGGTGTGGAATTCTTCTTTGGGGGACGCCTTGAGATGTCCGCGGAGTTCATCGCCCTGAATGGTCGCG
Source organism: Acidobacteriaceae bacterium (assembly GCA_030040115.1). GTDB lineage: Bacteria > Acidobacteriota > Terriglobia > Terriglobales > Acidobacteriaceae > Telmatobacter. The sequence goes on from JASHUH010000437.1 coordinate 7,690, forward strand.
TCCTGAACCTGACCGCTCTGCACCTTGTCAAAGAGTTCGGAGTAAGGAATCTCCGGGTTCTTGCCCATGTTGGCGCCTCTCTCAACCACGCCCCACAACAACATGAGGCAGATGAGAATAAACACCCAGAACATGATGGTTTTGACGCTCGAATTCACAGCACCTCTTCCCGGCGAAGATCGCCCGACCCTCGCCCCCGCATCCCTTAGACGTCCGCTCCAACGATGAAGTTACAGAAAGATATACTCCTCCATCGGGGTACAACACCCCGCCCGCCGGCTTGAGCGGTAACTCCGATTGTACTCCTTATTTTCCGTGAGCCCGGGCGATCGTCTGGCGATCGTCAGCTTAAGGGAAGTCCCACTTTTGCGGGACCGGGCCCCCAGGGTGTCACCTCTCCCCCGAGACTCCATCCTGGGTAGGCTCTCCGCCTTCGCCGTCGAGAAGGGTCGCGACAACGGCGATGCCCGGCTCCAGCTCAATCTCGACGCCTTTCATCCAAATGATCCGGCCCTCGAGCTCCAACACCGGCCAAACCGCGCGTCCTGATCCCGTAACCCGCATACGTTCCAGCACTTCCTTTACTTTGCGTAGGCCACTGGAGTAGCGAAGCCGGATCCGGTCGCCAGGGTTCCAATTCCGCAATCGCGCTATCGCCACCGGCCTGCACTTATTCGATTCAGCTCGGGCGTCTGAAGTCTCAACCCTTGGAGTTTCGATGTTGAGGCGCAGACCGAACGCAGGGGCGATGATTTCGCCGGGAATGCTGACGACGTACTCCGGCGGGGTGCTTGCGCCGTTTCTGCTCCGGCGGGCCGGCGCACTTCCTGTGGTCAGGCGCAGTTCGCGGTGTGTTCGCTCCGCGAATAGACCATATTCCAACTCGCGCCTTTCTCCTGCTCGTCCGGTAAGCGCCAGCGTCCGCAGCGTTTCCACTGCGGCAAAGTCGAGGGCGGCTCCGAGCTTTTCGGCCGCGTGGCGCACGAGACGCCTCTGCAAGGCGGCGGGAAGCGTGGCAAGGCGGGAAACGTCCAGGGCTAAGCCTTCGACGGCAGCCCGTCCACCTCCGCGAACCGGCCGGCCAGAAAGCAGCAGCCGCGGCGTCAGCCGGGCCAGCTCCGATCGCCACCACGCCTCTTCGTCCCGAGCCAGCACCGCCATCTGCGCAAGGTGTTCGCGGAGACGAGGATTCCAGCTTTCGAGCAAAGGCAGCAGCTCATGCCGGATGCGGTTGCGCGTAAAGCTCAAGTGCCGGTTCGTGGAGTCTTCACGCCAGCTTTGTCCCAAGGAGGCCAGGTAAGCCTCGATTTTGGGCCGCGTCACGCCCAGCAGCGGGCGCAGGATGCGGCCCTCGGGGAACTCCAGCACGGGACGAATGCCGGCGAGGCCCCCGGTCCACGCGCCGCGCAGAAATTTGGCCAAGACCGTCTCCGCCTGGTCATCCCGGGTGTGCGCGGTGGCGACGGCGTCGAGCTGAGCCTCGGAGATGAGCCGGCGAAACCACTCATAGCGCAGACGCCGTGCTGCTTCCTCCAGCGTTTCGCGGACTTTGCCGGCTTCGGGGCGGGCCCGTGCTTCCGCCACGGTATCGACGCGGAACTCGTGGAGAGGGACACCTAGCCGGAACGACAATTCCCGGCAAAAGTCCAGATCGGCGTCGGCCTCGGCGCCGCGCAGGCCGTGGTGCAGATGAGCGGCATGGAGCACCAGGCCCAGTTCCGCTTTTCGCTCCGCTAACGCGCACAGCAGGGCCACCGAATCCGCCCCTCCAGACAAGCCGACAGCCAGGCGTAAGCCGGGCGTAAACAGTCTTGTGTCGATCGCCAGCCGCGTTGAGGGAAGGTTGCGCACGCCTTGATGATACGGCCCATCGGCCGCGCTGCCCGCGAACCATGCTACGATTCCTCATCCCCTGAAACGATGGAACGGAGTCGCCGGCATGCCGAGCGCGAACTGGCTTGAGTACGAACTCGAATCCCTGCTTTCAGCCCCTACGGGACCTAACAGCTCCCGATAAGCATCCTTTGATTGATCGCGGCGGACCGGGATATGCGGCAACTGGTGGCGCATCGCCGGCGTCTGGTGGCTAAAGCCGGTACACTTTTCGCGCCATTCTTTCGGCACGGCTGAACCTCCACTGAACCCCCGATTCCGCTGGCAATCCCCGCATTCGCGGTGTATAGTGCCTCCAATCCCATCGGAGGCACATATGTTCGGTTCGACCATTCTGGACATTGTCATTGGCATGGTCTTTGTGTTCCTGCTGCTCAGCCTGGTTTGCTCGGCGCTAAATGAACTGATCGAGGCTGTGCTCAAGAATCGCGCCAAAGACCTGGAGCGCGGCATCAACGAACTGATCGGCGATCCCACGGCCGCCCCACAATTCCTCGACCAGTTTTACAACCATGGGCTTATCAATTCGTTGTTCCCGGGCACATTCGAGCAGGCGAGCAAGCGCGATTTGCCGTCCTACATTCCCGCAAGCGCCTTTGCTTTGGCTGTGATCGACATGGTGGCGAACAAGCCAGCGCCTGGCTTCAGGCTGCCCCCCAACTTGCAGGCCGCCTTTACGATCTTTCAGAGGCAGGCGGCCGGTGACGCAGCCAAACTGCAAGCTGGTTTGGAGGAATGGTTCAATCACCGCATGGACCGCGTTGCCGGCTGGTACAAGCGCCGCGTCCAGTGGATTCTGGTGGCGCTGGGGATGATTGTCGCGGTGGCGCTGAACGCCGACACCGTTCAGATCGCGCGGTCGCTCTCGAACGACGCCAGTTTGCGTCAAGGGCTGGTGGCCTCGGCGCAGGCCCAAGCCAATTCACTCAATTCAGGCTCAACCTCGCAGGCAAGCCCGACCGCCCAAGCCGCGGTCAAGCAAATCCAAGATGAAGTCGCGGGGCTCGGCGCGGTCGGATTGCCGATCGGCTGGCAAGAGTCGGAATGGAAGGCGGCGGACACGGCGTCCGGGGCGAGATGGGTAAAGCGCAGCGCCGTGCTTGTGGGCAACCTGGCCGAAATGCACCTGCTGGGATGGCTGCTGACCGCGATTGCCATCTCCATGGGCGCGCCATTCTGGTTCGATCTGCTCAACCGCTTCGTTGCGGTTCGCTCTTCGCTGAAACCGCAGACAGAACCCGACTTAGCGCAAGCGGCAACTCCGCCGCAGCCAATTGTGGTGAGCTTGGCTGCGCCGCCACTGCCTGCCCCTCCCGGGCTGCCCGCCGGGAGTTCGGCTTCCGCAGCGCAACCAGCGCCTGTCGGCGCGGCTTCGGGGCCGATCGTTTCGACCGCGCCGCCGACCACCGACGGAGCTTCAGGCGGGAACGGAGCTTCGGGAGTGAACAGCCAATAAACGGAAGGGCCGCTGATTGGGGTTCGGACCTCAACCACGCGGTCGCGGACGGGAAGATTTTTGCGCCTTGCGGAATCTTCCCTGTGGGCCGGCGAATCCAATTCGGCGAAACCGACTTTTGCTGAAGGAGTTCTCTGCGCACATGCCTGCAACCGCGAGCCAAGTCAACGAAGCCAAGAAGGCGCCGCATGTCGATGGCGTTTTGTCCATTTTCCACGAGCGCTGGAGCCCGCGCTCGTTTGCCGACCGCGAGGTGAGTCCAGAGATGCTGGCCAAGGTCTTTGAAGCCGCGCGCTGGGCTGCTTCTTCCTTTAACGAACAGCCGTGGCGCTTTATCGTGGGCGTGCGCGGCTCGGAGACCTACCACAAGATTTTTGAATCGCTGGGTGAGTTCAACCAGAAGTGGGCGCGGACGGCCCCGGTCCTGATCCTCGACGTGGCGCTCACCAAATTCAGCCACAACGGGACGCCCAACCGGGTGGCGTTTTACGATTTGGGCGCGGCCGCGTCCTATATGACGTTGGAAGCCGCCTCGCTGGGCATGGCCACGCACCAGATGGCCGGGTTCGATCCCGGCAAGGCGCGAGAGCTGCTGGGCATTCCCGACGAGTACATGATTGGCGCCGTCATCGCGCTCGGCTACCAGGACGAGCCGGCAAAGCTAGGCGACGCGGAGCTGCTTCAACGCGAGCTTGCCCCCCGCAACCGCAAGCCGCTTAAGGAAATTGTCTTTGAATCTTGGGGCAAGCCAATGGAGCTGCGCTGACCGTTTGCGCCGGATCCTTCAGGAGTTTTTGGGGGGCTGCGGGTCTCAGGTTCGAAGAGGCGTCGGCGTACCGATGAACGATGCGCGGACCGGCCATAATGGTTGGCGCTCGATCTGGCGGGGTCATCTGCGCGAACGCTCCTGGTTGGCGCTAATTCATCCACTCACGGGCGTCTTTCCATAAATCGACGCCGCCTTCCACGGCGTAGCGATCGATTTCTTTGAGTTCCGCTTCGGTGAAGTCGAGCTTTTTAACGGCGCCGAGGCTGTCATCGAGCTGCTCGACAGTACGGGTGCCGATGAGCGCCGAGGTGACGTGGCTGTCGCGCAGCAC
>JASHUH010000438.1 GCA_030040115.1 Acidobacteriaceae bacterium
GTACTTGCTGGCGCACTTGGCCTGCAGCATGGTGGCGTGAAACACTCCGTCGCGCCCGTAGGTGCCCTCAGCCAGAGCCTGCGCGTCATCCTTGAATGTGTCCGGAGGCGGCTCAGAGCCTTTGTACACCACCGTCAGAGTGCGGCCCTGGGCGGCTTTGGGCGAGTGGCTCTCAAACTCGTCGAGCACAAACGTGACGTGGGGCCCATCCTGTTGGATGGAGCCGGGCTTGACGAACCCGTCGACGCGCAATTGTGACTGATAGGCTTTGTTGCCCATCCGTCCCAGCTCTGCGATGGTGACGTAATAACTTTTGTTCGCTCCATAGCCGGTGTATGCGAGCCAGACGATCGTGCCGATGATCACGGCGCACGCGATCCCGATGCGGAGGGTATTCGCGGAGGGTTTCATATCCACATTGTCCCACGTTTAACCATACGAGCCAAAATGGCCGCGGTCAACCGTTGCCGGGGAGTGGGTCAAAAGATAAGTCTCTTGACCGATTACCCGCTGATGTAAGCGAATTTCGGGCGGAAAGCAGGAGAGTTTTGGGGAGGGACTGAAAGCCTGAAGCAGGGCGGCTCTTGCTTCACACCAGCAGAGTCGGGAACTGCTTGAGCCGGGCTGCGTCGACGCGTCAGCTTACGGCAGGTTTGGCTGCCTCTTTTCCGCGCGCCAGGGTTGGGAGGCTATTGTGACCGCGACGGCGACCGCGGAAGCAGAAACCAGAGCGGTGGGTATGCTGCGCACGGGAAACTTTGGGTGAGAGCGTGGGATGAACGCTCGGTGGTAGCGGACGGACAACAACCACCACCAAGGTAACGAGTCTTCCATTCAAAAGTAACAGCATTTGGTAATCACTATAGCGCATCGCCGAAATTCGTCAAGCAGAAAATTTCAAGAGGCTGCGCCGACGTCTTTCAAGGAGCGGATTGCAAGGTGTGGGAAGCGTGGTCGATGGCTTGGGTGAGGACGGTCAACTGCTGGCTGGCGCGGACCGCATCATGGGCGTCGATGGCCTCGTTCACGCCGGGAATAACGACGGCGGCGTAGCCGGTGTACTCGCCGGGCGCATAGATCGTGTGCCGGTACCAGGGCCGGTTGGGCAGGCCCGCCGGGTTGATGAAGTCGGCTTCGGTTTGGCGAAGCGCGGCATTGAGCGCGCTGGGGTCGGAGGGAGGGTTTTCTTCAAGCTGGTAGGCGTGCTGTGCGGCGGCAACTAGCTCGCTGGAGGCAGCCTCCGCCGGGGCGAAGTCAAGCGAGGTCAGACCCTTATCCTTCGCCTTCTTTTGCGCGGCGTCGATGTAAGAAGAGATTTCCTGGGCATAGGCGACATAGTCATAGGGCAGCACGTCGGCATCGGCCATGCGCACGGCTTCGAGGCCCAATACGCGAGCCATTTGCTGCAAGTAGAGGAAGTTGGGGTCGGCGTTGTGTTTGAACCAGGCGAAGTCGTCGAAAGCGGAGTGGTAAACGCCGTAAGGGCCCTCGGAGCCGATGTCGGTGGAGGGCACGCCGATGTGCTGGAGGAAGGGCGTGTAGTCAGAACCAGAGCCGAGATCGCCCACATGCACATCGCCAGCTTCAGGGGGAGCATTGGAGCCGCGGTGCTCATCCGCCGGAGGGTGGCTGACCTTCCACTGCTCATAGACCGTTCCGCCCAACGGGCTGGGGATGGATTGGGTCACCTGGCGGAGGAAGGTCTTGAGCGAGGGCACGGCCGAGGCGGTAAAGTCAGGGCCGGAGACGCCGACGTCGATATTGAAGTAGGCGACGGCGTGCTGGAGGGCTTGAGCGTTCTGCTCGACCCACTCGGTTGAGCCGATGAGACCTTCCTCTTCGGCGTCCCAACTGGAAAAGACGAGGGTGCGTTTGGGCCGCCAACCGTTGTGAAGCAAAGCGCCAACGCCGTGCACGGCTTCGAGCAGGGCGGCGGTTCCGCTGGAGGGATCGACTGCGCCGTAGGCCCAGGCGTCGCGGTGATTGCCGACGATGACCCAGGCGTCGGGGTCTTGCGAGCCTTGGATGGTTCCGATCACGTCCCAGATGATGCGGCGCTGGTAATCCTGATCGGAGACCAGATGGACGGTGACGCCGCCGGGACCGATGTGATAGCGGAAGGGCAGCGCGCCCTGCCAGCCCTCGGGCGCCCCGGGGCCTTTAAGCGCCTGAAGGATGGGCGCGGCGTCGTGATAGCTCAAGGGGATGGAGACGATGTGGGGCTGGTTGCCGTCGGGCGGGGTGCGCGCCGAGTCGGGCAAGTCCGGCGCGGAAGCTATGCCGGGGGTTTCGGGATCGCCCGGATATTTGAAGAGATATTGGACCGAGCCGCGCTGCACGCCTGTGTCGGGCCGCCAGGGGCCGATGGGCCAGGGGTCGCCCTTAAAATAGCCATCGTCCTGGGGATCGGAGTAGATGAGCACGCCGACCGCGCCGCGCTGTTCGGCGAGGTACACTTTGACGCCGCGGAAGTTGGCGCCGTACCGGCAGATCACGATTTTGCCGTGGAGGTCGATGTGCTTGGCCGCCAATTCATCGAAGTCCTGCAGCCGGCCGTAGTTGGCGTAGACCACTTCGCCGGTGACGTCACCCGAGGCTGAGGAACCGTTGAAGGGCATGACGACGCGGGGATTGTCGCCTGCCGGGTCGCCGGCCAGATGCTCGGGAGTAGGACCCGTCATGAGCAGATGGCCGGCCGTATCGAACGCCTGGACGCGGACCACCTTGGGCCAGTTCATGAGAACCCGGTACGGGACGATCGAGGTATCGAGGCCGGCGGCGCGGAATTTCGCGGCGACATATTCGGCGGTTTTATGGTCCTCGGGGGTTGCGGCGAGGTGGGGCTGGGCGGTGAGGGTTTTGAGCTCCTGGCCGGCAAATTTGGCGCTGGGCACGGCGAGAAAATGGTCTTCGATCTCGGATTCGGCGGCAAAGTTGGCGTAGCCGAAGACCTGAGATGTTGCGGTGATTTGCGCCGGCAGGTTCTGCTGTGCGCAAGGCAAAACGAGGGTGAAAAAGAAAAGCAAGGCAAGCGGCTTGCGGACGATCATAGGCGATTCCCTCGGGTAGATGCGCCTTGAAGGTCTGGAAGCAAGACGGGAGACGCACCGACGCGGAGACTTGAAGGTTCAGGTTACACTACGGGCCACAACGCTGCAGTAAGGAGCTCAAGAGAAGGAGTTATTCGACGCCCCCCTCGCCGAACGAGCCGGTGGTGGAGAAAATCTGGGTGGCGCTGCCGCGGAGCACGCGATAGAGAGCAAACTGGCGCTGGGTTTGGCCGCGCAGCTCGAAGAGCAGCTCGCCACGGTTGTCGGCCAGAGCGTCAACAGGGTCGATGAGCCGCATGCGCGGGGTCTCGTCGAGATGAGCCGCATCGGTGATGTTCTTGAACAGAACGGTGACGCCGCCATAGAGGTCAGGCTGAGCGATCAGGGTGATGAATTTCTCGTCGGCGCCTGTGCCCGCAGTGTGGGCCTCAAGCACCATGGTGGCGCCGGAGCCGTATTCCAGCTCGAAGACGCGGAATTGCTCCACCAGGAGCGGCGGGGGTGGGGGCGGGGGTGGGGCGGCTTTTTTGGTATGCGTGGAGGTGGCGTGTTTGGTTTTCGGCGCAGGAGGCGGCGGTGGCGGTTCGATTCCCAAATCTTTGCGGGCAATTTCCTCGAGGTCTGCCTGCATCTTTTTTTCGTCGTCGGGATTGGCCCAGGAGAAGCTCCACGGGTGGTCAGGCAGATTGCGCGCGTCGGAGACGGCAACCTGCTGGCTCATATCCACCGGCATGCCCATGAGCTTGGGGGTGACGTCGGCGTCGAAGATGGACACCTGGCCGCGCATGAGGCGGGGACGGTTGGGGTCGATGTTGGCGAGCGGGGTGACGTACGACTGTTCGTCGTCCTGGTTTTTCTTGTGCAACTTGGGCTGATCAGGGCTGTTCGACGATCCGTTGTTGTTCGCGGTGTTGTCCGGCGCCCGTTGCAGCGTGGGCCGGTCGGGGTCGGGAGGCGGAGCGTTGCCCGAGTCGCCCGAGTTGCCGGAGTCAGCGCCGCTGGTGTCGGTACGATGAAGGGTAGGCCGGTTCGGGTCGGGTGGAGGCCCCTGCGCCTGGTTGTTTCCCGAGTCCTCAGAACCCTGCCGCCGGTGCAGGATGGGCTTGTCGCTATCCGCGTCATCCTGATCGTTTTTCCAGGCGGCGGCTCTGCGTTTGGCCGCTTTCGCCAGTTGCTCGGGAGTGGGGCGTGCGACCAGCGCTTTCCACTGTCCATGCCCGACCCACAGGCCTTGCTCCTGGGCCGCGCCCGCGATATCAAACAAACCTACGGTTTTTCCGTTCTGCTTGATCTTGTATTCCGTCTCGGGATCGAGCGCAAGCGGCTGAGGACGGGCCAGATAGATGCCGCCGTCCTGCAGTTGCTGGCCGTCGTAAACGCAGATGGGCACCAGGCGGCTGGCTTTGGGATGGGATTCGTCGCCGGTCCACTCGAGAACGGCCACGGCGCGGAGTTCCGGGGCGTTTTTGGTTTCGGTGGAGACTTTGCCGGGATATTGCGCGGCGAGCGGCAGCGCGGCAAGGGCGACAAGGGCCGCCCCGAGGAGAATCGGGAGCGCGGAAAAAGGAGCCCTGGCGCGCGATGACAGCCGCCACGTACTTCGTAAATAATTGATGCCGATGGCCATTCAGGCCCTCCAATGCAGCAGAGAGGACATTTTTCATGGAAACCAACGAGAAAGTCGCCGATTTCACGCTCCAGACCGATGAGGATAAGCCGGCCAGCCTCTCCGATTATGCCGGAAAACCGGTGGTCCTGTTCTTTTATCCGCGGGCCGACACGCCGGGCTGCACCATTGAAGCGTGCGGCTTCCGGGATGCGTTTAAGAAGCTCCAGGCCGCCGGCGCCATGGTGCTGGGCATCTCGCGCGACACCCCCAAGGACCAGGCTAAATTCCGAGCCAAATACAATCTGCCCTACACACTCCTCGCTGATGTAGACGAGAAAGTTTCGAATCAGTTTGGCGTTTTGAAGGAAAAGAACATGTATGGGAAGAAAGTGTGGGGGATTGAACGGACCACCTTCCTGATCGGCCCGGACCGGACGCTGATCCACATCTTTCCCAAGGTGAAGCCGGAGGGGCACGCGGAGGAGGTGCTGGGGCTGATCAAGGAATGGAACAAAGAGCACAAGTAGCGCCGGAGTCTCGGGACGGCTGGAGCGGGGGTGTCATCGCGCCCCGCGGCCGTGACAAATTGAGATTCGTCCTATTGAGGTTCGCGGTTTCCCGCTCTTGGCGCAAAGATGAAGGAGTGCGAAGGATGGGGCGCTTTCGCTCTGTGCCGGGCGGGAAACCTCCGCACAACACGGATCAGGCTTGATTCGGCGAGAATGGAAGCATCTCGTTGCAAACCATGGCTGCGGAACGATCCACCCCCAAACCGAGTCGTCTGCCGGGCAGGCTGTTGTCGCGGGCATTCTTTGAGCATCCGCCGGAGCAGGTGGCGCCGCGGCTGCTGGGGAAGTTGCTGGTGCGCCGCACGCGGGCGGGCGTCATGGCGGGCCGCATTGTGGAGGTAGAAGCCTATCTGGGCCCGCACAATGACCAACCCGACCCGGCGGCGCATTCCCATTGCGGACGGACGCCGCGAAATTCCGTTCTGTTTGGCCCTGCGGGGCATGCATACGTTTACTTCATCTATGGCCTCTATTACTGCATGAATATCACCTGCGAGAAGGAGGGACGCGCGGGGTGCGTGCTGCTGCGGGCGCTGGAGCCGGTGGCGGGGATGGACCGGATGGCGCGGAACCGGGGACTGGCGCCGGGCGCGGCTGCCCGCGCACTGGCCTGCGGACCGAGCCGGTTGTGCCAGGCGCTGGAGATCACACGGCCGGCGCACAATGGACTCGATTTGCTCGACGACGCCTCGCCGCTGCAGGTGCGGGACGATGGGTTTCGCGTTCAGGAGGCGCTGGTGACGCCGCGCATCGGCATTCGGCACGCCGCCGAGCGGCTACTGCGCTTTGCCGTGCCGGATTGCCGCTGCGTTTCCGGGCCGAAGCCGGGCGCGAAGGGATTTGCCGGGGCGCGCGCACCGGTTGGGTAGAATTCTGTTCAGCGGATAGAAATTATCTCGATAAAGCGAGGAAACCCTGCCTTTGAAGCTCACTTGCCTTGCTCCTTCAGCCGCCGGGGTTGCTTTTTTGACCGCGACGATGTTCGCCGCCACTGCCGTAGCTCAAGCGCCGCAAGCTCCGATGGAAGGAGAGCCTGGCGGCCCTCCGCACCACTACCCCATGCCGAAGAACCTGAAAGTGCTGCCCAAAAATACCAACGGCGAACAGATTCGCAAGATCATGCATGGCTGGGCGGGCGGCCTGGGCGTGCATTGCGACACGTGCCACCAGGAGGACCCGCACAACCTGGGGCCTGACGGCAAGCCGCGGCTCGATTTTCCCTCGGACGCCAAGCAGCAGAAATTGATCGCCCGGCGCATGTACAAGATGGTTCAGGGCATCAACACCGAATACATCAGCAAGCTCAAGACCAAGGAAGGCGACCCGGCGCAACATGTCACGTGCGGGACGTGCCATCGCGGCCATCTGGATCCGGAGCCGTACGTGATTCCGCCCGAGCACCGGCCGGGTGGCGCGCCGGCGCAGGGAAATTAGACCGGCGAAAGCGGGAGTTTTCCAAAGCCCGAATGGCAGTCAGCTTGGATTGCGGCTTACCTTCTGACGCCTTCATCGTTGGCTATGGTTTGCAGCAAAGCGTAGGGAACGCGATATGCAGCCTCCGGCTTAGCTTGCGCGAGCATGTAGTGGACGGCGGCCGCAAGCTCCGCTGGAGTCACGTCTTCGACCACGCCGGCGTCGCCAATGCCGATGGGCAGCACAAACCGGCGGACGCCGCCGACGTTTTTCTTGTCTTTGCCGGTGGCGCGGACAACTTGGGCGGCGCGCACCTCAAGCGGGGGCAGCGGACCGTAGGCGTGAATGAGGCGCTCCAGCCGTTCCATCTGGCCGGCGGTGATGGCGCCGCGGCGGCGGGCGAGCGAAAGCGCGGCCACCATGCCCCAGCCCACGGCTTCGCCATGAAGCATCGCTTTATAGCGCGTGGCTTGTTCGAGTGCGTGGCCCACCGTATGACCGAAATTGAGGATCATGCGCAGGCCGCTTTCGCGCTCGTCTTGGTTGACCACCCCGGCTTTCATGCGGATGGAAGCGGCGATGACGCGTTCGAGGGCCTGGGCGTCGCGAGCAAGCACGGCACCGGCGTGTTGCTCCATGTAACGCACCAGGGCGCGATCGCGAATGATGCCGGCTTTTATGCTTTCCATCAGGCCGGAGCGTAATTCGCGGTCGGGCAGGGTGCCCAGGACAGCGATGTCGGCGAAGACGGCGCGGGGATGGTGGAAGGCGCCGACGAGATTTTTGCCTTCAGGCAGGTTCACGCCCACTTTGCCGCCGATGCTGGAATCGACCTGGGCAAGAAAGGTGGTGGGGACTTGCACGTAGGCGACGCCGCGCATGAAGACGGCGGCCACAAAGCCGCCCACGTCGCCCACGATGCCGCCGCCCAGACAAATGAGGAGGGAGCCGCGGTCGGCGCCGGCGCGCGCCATTTCGCGCGTAAGGCGCTCGACGCTGGCCATGGTCTTGTGGCGCTCGCCCGGGGGCAGAAAGAGGACCAGAGGAGGCTCGGGGAAGGAGCGAGAGAAAGTATCGGACCAAAGCGCCCAAATTTCCGGCGAAGTGAGGACGAAGACCCGGCGCGGCAGCGCTCCGATGGCCCGCTCGATGCGCGGGGCGAGAGTCTCGAGGAGGCCGCTGCCCGCAAAGATATCGTATTTCGCGGTGGTGGTGTCGACACGGATGGTTTGCACAGTGATTTCATGCTAAAACACCGGTTTGGCGGGTCGCCAAGGCGAAGGAAGGTTTTGCCTTTAGGGGGTGTCTGTGCGATGCTGCTGGAGATTGAAGCTGCGGAAGAGAATAGCCGAAAAAAGAGGCCAATGGTCCTAGATGCTTCCCGCAGGGGCTGAATCCCCAGGCTGATCCGGCGACGTCCTAACGCGGCGTTGCACGGTCAGGTCGCGACTGGCTGATTTCGCGGTCCTTGCCGTGCGCATCAACTCGCACTCCGGTCTTTCTGCTCCGCACGATGCGTTTTTCCGCGGCCAATGAAGCCCTATCCTTGGTTGACGTGATCTGGGGCACGGATAAACTCGTGTCCGAAGCCATGCGAGGTTCAGCTGGAGTTTTCCTCAACCCGCATGGTCCAATTCCCGCATCTACCTCAGAAAAAGGAGCGCATGATGAGTCCAAGGAAGAGTTCCCAGAGCAAACTCCCGCACCATTGCAGGTCGTACATCAAGGTATTTCCCAAGGCTCGACCCGGGGTGGTTCGGGCGTTGGCCCAGCCGGAGGTTACGTGGGACGTGCCGGAGCTTTGCGCGGCGTATAACTGGCCCACGGGTATGCCCGGAGGCGGCGTGATCGGGATTGTGGAGCTGGGCGGAGGATGGGTGGCGTCGGATATCGACACCTATTTCCAGTCGCTGGGCCAGCCGACGCCGTCGGTGACCGACGTCTCGGTGGACGGCACGCAGAACTCGCCCGGCGGCGAGGACGATCTGGAAGTGGCGCTGGACATTGAGTGCTCAGGCGCGGTGTATTACACGGCTACGGGGCAGGCGGCGACGATCCGCGTGTACTGGTCGCAGGACATACCTACAGCCGTGGCGCAGGCGGCGAGCGACGGATGCGACGTGTGCTCGATTTCGTGGGGCGCGGACGAGGCAAGCTGGGGCACGTCGGCCGTGCAGCAGATGGAATCGACGGCGGAGTCGGCAACAGCGGGGGGCATGATCGTGTTTGCCGCGTCGGGCGACAACGATTCGAGCGATGGAGGACCGACGCCGGCGAATGTGGATTGTCCGTCGTCGTGCCCGCACGTGGTGGGCTGCGGCGGCACCAGCAAGACGTCGACATCGGAGACGGTGTGGAACGATAACCCCGGCGAAACGAATGGCGAGGGAACAGGCGGGGGCTATTCGACGGTGTTTCCGGTGCAGTCATGGCAGATTGGCGCGCCGCCGGCGCCGGCCAACACCCAGTACGGCACGGGGCGCATGGTTCCCGATGTGGCGGCGAACGCCGATCCCAACACGGGCTACAACATCTACGTGCAGGGCAGCACCGAAGTGGTGGGCGGCACCAGCGCCGACGCTCCGCTTTACGCCGGGCTGTTTGCTTCTTTCGGGACCAAGCTGGGCTTTGTGACGCCGACGCTCTGGCAGAACCAAACGGCGTTCAACGACATCACGGTGGGCAATAACGGATTTTACGACGCGGCCGTGGGGCCCGACCCATGCAGCGGAATCGGATCGCCGATTGGGACGGCCATTGCAGCGCTGTTCACCAGCGGGACTTGAGCCCGAAGCTGCCGCGAGTGGGCGCCGACTCGGCTGGTTCACCGATGACCGCCCGACGGATCGCTCAATCAGCGCCGGCCATGCGGAAATACCGGAGTGCGCGATCTAAACCGTCTTTGCTCGAAGCCTATCCTGCGGTTTGGGCTGCGGGGACGAGCGGGAGCGAAGGCGGGATGGCGTCGAGGGGATAGCCAAGGCGCTTCCACTCATCGTACCCGCCGCGCAGCGGGCGCACGCGCGCGATGCCGAGCTTGTGCAGCGTCATGGCGGTTTTGGCGGCCGTGGCTTCGCTGGGGCAAGTGCAATAGAGGACGATGTCGCGGTCGCGGGGAATCTCGTTGTGGCGTGCGGCGAGAAACTCCGGGGAAAAATGGACGGCGCCGGGCAAAGTAAAGGGCTCGGGAAGCAGCTCGAGGGGATGGCGCAGGTCAACGATGTAGATCTGCTCGCCGGCGTCGAGCTGGCGCTTGAGATCGGCGGGATCGAGACGGGCGGCGGCGAGTTTCTTGAGGATGGAGCGGCGACGCAGGATGCGGGCCACGAGAATGGCGGCAACGGCGAGGACAAGGAGCAAGCCCGAAAAGCGGCCTGCCCAGTAGAGCAGGCTGGGATCGCGTTGCAGCGCGTCACCGCAGAAACGGCCGATGGCCAGCAGGGTGGTCACCCAAATCGCGGCGCCGAGACCGTCGAAATAGAGAAACGAAACAAATCTCATGCCGTTCTGGCCGGCGACGGGCGGAGCCAGCAGGCCCAGTCCGGGCACGAACTTGGCGAACAGGAGCATGGAACCGCGACGGCGGCCGAAAGACTCCTGGGTGCGGCGGACGCAGGTGGTGGGCTCGATCGATAACCGGCAGAGGAGGCGGAGCACGTAATGGCCATAGCGGCGGCCGAAGATGAACCAGGTAGTATCGGCGGCGAGGGCGGCGGCGAGGGCGGCAAAAAGGGCGAGGGGAAAGCTGATTCGCCCCCCGGCGGAGAGCGCTCCGGCGGCCAGGAGCACGGGAGTAGCGGGCATGGGAATGCCAAGCTGCTCGATCAGGACCCATGCGAATAAGAGCAGGTAGCTGTAGACCAAGAGGATGTGAATAGGCAGCGCCATGGGAAGGTCCTGACTTTGGAATTACCGGATGAGCCCGCAGGTCTCGCTCCAGTTCGATCGAGCCCGCTGCAGGAGAATGCTCACCTCTAGGATGACACTGGGGGATCAAAGATGCGAAAGACTGTGAGCGAGGGCGGTGATCCGGGGTCACACGCCGAGAGAAAAGCCGCCCGCGGGCGGCTTTTGGCTTTCCTGGGATTCTGAGGAGCGGCCAGCCGGGAGCTACTGGTTCGCCTTAAGCGGCTGCAATGCGCCGGAGGAGTCGGAGGACGATTCCACGGCTTCCTGATTCTTGGCCTGGAAGTAATCGTGATCCCACAAATCGCGGTAGAAGACACCGGTGAGCTCGGCCGCGTGGGGGCCGAAGACGGGCCGGCCACCCTCGAGGAGGAAAACCGTCACCAGGCTGCCTTCGGGCGAATCAGAGAACGAGGCGAACCAGCCCAGGCGAGTTCCGTCGTTGGAGCAGGTCCCGGTTTTGCCAAAGACGGGGAGCTCGTGGAAGTTGACGCGCAGGCTGCGGGCGGTGCCGTACTCGACGGCGCCGGCCATGCCGTCTTCCACGTCGGGAATATAGGGCGCGATATCGAGCTTGCGCTTAATGCGGGGACGGAAGTTGGCGACTTCTTCGGGAGTGGTGGGGTGCTGGAGGTAATAGAGCGTGCCGCCGTTGGCGATAGCGGCCACCAGAGCGCCCAGTTGTAGCGGGGTCAAGGAGACGCCCTGACCGAAGCTGCACATGCGGCCCACGCCGCCTTCGGAAACGGGAATGGGCTGATCGGGATACGCGCCCAACTGCTCGCCGGGTATGTCGTAGCCGGCCAGCTCGCCGAGGCCGAACTCGGTGGCGTAATGACGGACGCGCTCGAAGCCCAGTTCCCGGCCCAGTTCCTCGAAGTAGAGGTTGTTGCTATGGGCGATAGCCTGGGTCATGTTCATGCGGAAGCCGGGCAGTTGCACCATGGTGTCGCGGGTGACAATGCCTTCAGAGAGGGCGGCGAGGGCGACCGAGAGCTTGATGGTGGAGCAGGGCTCGGCGCCGGGCGAGAGGGCGAGCTTCTGATTGACCATGGCCAGAATGCGCCCATTGGATGGATCGATGACGACGGCGGTGCCGTTCATGTCGCCGAGAGCGTCCATGGCGGCCTGGCGAACCACCGGGTCTTCGCCGCCAATCACGTCGCCCACGCCGATGGGGCCCTCGATGTAAGAACTGGCGGAGAACCGCTCGTAATAACGATGATGACGAAGGGCGACCCGGCGCACGGCGGGATGCGCCACACCGGCGCGAGACGACGCCGTTCTGGTGGAAGCGTGCACGGCGGCGCGGGCCGAATAGCGATGCGTGGCCGTGGCGCGCGCTGTTGAATGGTGAACGGTCATAGCGCCCGAAGTTGCGGATTGCGCCACCGCTCGATGGGCGCGGGCGAGGTGGCTGTGCGTGACGTGAGCCTCTTTGGTCCGGGTGCGATGGACCGTGTCCGTGGTGTCGGAGGCAGCCGCGCCGGCGGCGACTGCGGTAGTGAGAACCAATGCAAAGACCCAAACGCAAGACGCCTTCATCCAGCCAATATCCTCTCGACTTAAGGATTCCCTGCGATGCGATCGCCCCATCGGACGGCGCACTCATTGCCTCTCGGCGCCGCCGCGCTCCGTGGATCGCCTGCGCCAGCGACAGCCTTGTCTTTTTTTTCGGCCCCTGCCGTTTTGGCTTACAGAAATTTTTGATGCGCCGGCAACCGGTGTTGCGATTGGCGACGGATCAAAAAAACGCCGAACGCTACGCTCTCACTATTATGCGAAGAAACAGGAATCCCGCGAGGGTCTCTCCCCAATTCCTCCAACTTTCGGGACCTTTGTGGATACTATACCGCCGGCCGTGCCCGTTTTGGAACAAGAATTCGGTACGAAAGTTCACCCGATGGATATTTTTTCTGGGGACTGGCGACGGCGATAGGGCCAGCCGCCGCCATCCCAGGATGGTTCACAAGGTCTAGAAGCGCATCCGGCGCATGAAGGCGGGAACTTCGAGGTCGCGCTGCGACTCGTCGCCGTGGCCGAATAAGGATGACGATGCGCCGGACGACTGCACCCCTGCTTCGGCGCACGCGTCGATCTTGGACCCGGCGGCGAAGCCGGCGCGATCTCCGGCGGGAGCCTCGGGTGAAGCGGCCAACTCGGCAAGTTGCGGTTTGGGCGGAGCCGCAGGCGCGGGTGGGGGTTCGTGTTCGGCGGCTGTCTTTGCCGAAGGAGCGGACACGGTGACGGTGGTGGCGACGGTGGGCGTGGAGGAAGTGAAAAAGAAAGCCTGATCCGGTTCGGCGCCTTCCTCTTCCTCGTCATCCTGACTCATAAAGCGGGGCGGAGCGGCAGGCTCGGGAGGGGGCGGTTCCTTGAGCCAGTTTTCCGGCGCCACCACGGGCACGGAGACGACCGGCGCATCTTCGACGCTCAACATGCGGGCGCGCCGCTCGGGCATCTGGTCGCGGAAGCCGGTGGCAATGACGGTGATCTTGACTTCTTCGCCCATTTTTTCGTCGAGGACCGCGCCGAAAATGATGTTAGCGTCTTCGTGCGCGGAGGATTGAATGAGCGAGGAAGCTTCGTTGACCTCGGAGAGCTTGAGCGAGCTCGATCCGGTGATATTGATGAGGATGCCGCGGGCGCCATCGATGGCTCCGGCTTCGAGCAGGGGCGAGGCCATGGCGGCCTGCGCGGCTTCGACGGCGCGTGTGGCTCCGGCGCGGATGGCGGTGCCCATGACAGCATGTCCCATGCCGGCCATGGTGGTTTTGACGTCGGCAAAGTCGCGGTTGATGATGCCGGGAATGGTAATGATGTCGCTGATGCCCTGCACGCCCTGGCGCAGCACGTCGTCGGCGATGCGGAAGCTCTCGAAGAAGCCGGCGTCTTTGGCCACCGCGAGCAGCTTTTCATTGGGAATCACGATCATGGTGTCCACGCTCTCGAGGAGTTCCTTGAGGCCGCGCTCGGCCTGTTGCTGGCGGCGCTTGCCTTCGAACGAGAAGGGTTTGGTGATGACCGCCACGGTGAGGATGCCCATTTCGCTGGCCAGCGAAGCGATAACGGGGGCGGCGCCGGTGCCGGTGCCGCCGCCGAGGCCGGCGGTGACGAAGACCAAGTCGGCGCCTTCGAGGGCTTCGATGATTTTCTCCGAATCTTCGAGGGCGGCGCGGCGGCCGACGTCGGGGTTGGCGCCGGCGCCAAGGCCGGAGGTGAGCCGGACTCCAAGCTGGAGTTTCACGGGGGCCTGGGAGAGCTTGAGCGCCTGCACGTCGGTATTGGCGGCGATGAATTCGACGCCTTCCATGCGCGCCTGGATCATGCGGTTCACGGCGTTGCCGCCGCCGCCGCCCACCCCGATGACCTTGATACGAGCTCCGCGCACGGCCTCGTCGTGATATTGAATGCGCATCTCTCCGGCTTCCAATCTCTGCTGTTCCATAACGGCTCTTTGCCCTCCTGTTGATGTTAGCCTTCAGCTTTCGGCTTTCAGCTCTCAGCTCTCAGCTCTCAGCTTTTCAAATCCCTGCTACTCGTTTCTGCCTCTTGCGGATTACTTACCGTACTTCGCCTGCAGCCAATAGCTGAAAGCTGTTTTTCAAACGCTGGCTGCAAAGACCGCGCGGAGTTTAGCGCGCAAACTGCTATCTTCAGCGGCGCGGGTCATGCGCGTGCGGTGAACATAAAGAAGCATGCCGATGACGGTGGAGAAGGCGGGATGAACCAGGTCGGCCGGCATTTGCGAGAGACGCACCGGCAAACCGGTACGCGCCGGAGCGCGCAACTGGCTTTCCGTGACATCGAGCAAGCCGGGCAACATGGCTCCGCCGCCAGTGAGCACGCAACCGGCGCCGAGCGCATTTTCGACGCGGCCATAGCGGAGGCTCTCTTTGACGTAATAGAGGAGCTCGCGAGCCCGCGGCTCGAGAATCTCGGCCAGGGCGCGCTGCGGCAGCCGCTGCGGCTGGGGATCGTCGATTTCGATTTCGGCGAGCTGCGGAACGGCGGTGACGACGGCGTTGCCGAAGCGGCATTTCAAGTCTTCAGCCTGCGCGACAGACACCTGGAGACCGATGGCAAGATCGTTGGTGAAGTGTGCGCCGCCGATGGGCACCGAAGCCGTGTAAGCCACCGCGCCCTCGAAAAAGACGACGAGATCGGAAGAATGCGCGCCGATATCGAGCAGGCAGACGCCGAGTTCGCGCTCGTCGGGGGAAAGCGTGCACTCGGCGCCGGCGATGGACTCGAGCACCGCCTCGGTGACTTCCAATCCGGCGCGATTGGCACAGGTAACGGTGCTTTGCAGGGCGCTGCCGGAACAGGTGGCGATGTGAAGATCGACTTCGAGGCGGGCGCCGATCATGCCCACGGGGTCGAAGATGCCAGGCTGGCCATCGAGGATGAACTGGCGCGGCAAGAGGTGGAGAATTTCGCGGTCCGGAGGGCGCTCGACGGCGCGGGCGCGCTCGACGGCGGCGCGGACGTCTTCGCGGGTGATTTCGCGCATGCGGCTGCCGAGTTGCAGGCCTCCGTTGGTGTTGAGGCCGCGGATGTGGGGACCGCCGACACCCACCACGCATTCGTCGATATTGGCCCTGGCCACGCGTTCAGCCTGCTCGTTGGCGGCGCGCACAGCTTTGGCTGCGGGGGCCAACTCGGCAATCATCCCTTTGCGCATGCCGGCGGATGCGAAGACTCCGTGTCCGCGATAGCGCAAGACGTTTTCATTGACGTCGGCGGCCAGCACCCGCGTCCCGGCGCTGCCGATATCGAGGGCGACGATAAGGTTTTCCAGCTTCTGCGTCATCGGCTCACCCGCCCTGCGCCCAGTTGGCGTCATTGGAGGTTTCGCTGCCGGGCCGATGCAGGCCGGCCGCGGGGCGGCGCCTGGCTGCCTTCAGCGCGATCCGCTTCTTGCGCCCCTGCGGTTCCTTGCCGGTTTTCGCCGCGGACGACGCCGTGGAGGGGCTGGCGCCGGTTGAATCAGCTTCCGGCGCCCCGGCTTGCGGTTTGGCTCCCGAGGGGTCGGCTTCGGACGACTGTTTGCCCGAGGACATTTCCAGAATGACCTGGCGGTCATAGCGCAGGTCGACGGCGGCCAGATGAGGATATTGCTGGCGCCACTCAGCGATGTAGGCGATATAACGCTGATAGCGCTGGAGGAAGTGGTCCTCGCCGAAATGTGCCAGAATGTCAGTACCCTGTGCGGGCATGAGCACACGCGCATCTTCAGGGTCGGTCAGGTCGATCTCCGAGATCTGATCGGAAAAATGCTGGCCGGTGGAATCGAGTTCGGACATGAAGCGCAGGTACACCGCCATACGCGCTTTGCGCGCGGCAGGGGGGTCGCCGGGATCGATGCCGGTGAGCACAGGGAACGAATAATGATGCACAGCCATGGCCGCGGCGGGCATGGTGAGCAGGACGCCGTCGGCGTCGACCAGGCCGATGCGGTTGCCCTGGCGGGTGAAGGCTACCGGCCGGCGCTCGATGACGGAAACGCGAAGCCGATCGGGAAACAGGCGCATCACCGTGGCGTGCTCGATCCAGGGAATCTGCTCCAGTTGTTTGCGGCGCTGGTTCAAGGGAACGAAGAAGATGTTGCGTCCGATGTCTTCGCCGAAGACGGGCAGGATCTGGCCGCGGGTGACCTCGGTGAGCCCGGCGGCTTGGATATCTTCGGTTCCAGCGATGCGGAAGCGAGCGTCCCGCTCCAGATAGGTTTTCAGAGCGAAGGCGGCGAGAGTA
>JASHUH010000439.1 GCA_030040115.1 Acidobacteriaceae bacterium
TCACCAGTGGACGATCGAGCCAGGCGCATACGGCATCTTGGTCGGGACTTCCTCTCGTGACCTGCCGCTGAAAGCGACCATCACAATTCAAAAATGATCAACATTGCGGAGCGTCGCCCCACGCGGCCTCTTCGGTCCCTTAAAATCTCTCCATCGGATCATCGGTTCGAATCCAGGAGGATCGGAAATCTCACGTCCGGCAGCTTTAGGCCACCCGAACAAAATGATGCGACAAATCAATCCCACCCGTAAAGCTATCGATGGATCTGGACCGTCTCCACCAGGTTAGAGTAGCGTCAGGCCGGCCGCCAATGAATCCCTCCGGGAGTTCGGGCGCCGGCTTGGCTTCTCAGAAGCGCACCGCCGTGGTTGAAGGGGTTCTGTGACTCCATAGGAAAAGCCTCTCGAACGTGTTGAAGGCGCAAATCCTGATGCATGTGCGGAAAGCGGCAACCGCCGTTTTTGCGATAATGGCGGCGATATTCAGCGGGAGTCACGCCCACCAGTCTGCGAAAGACAGCGCCAAAATAACTCTGATCGCAGAAGCCGACATCGTGACAGATGTTTTTCATCGGTTCATCGGAATGCGTGAGCAAGATTTGAGCTCTCTCAACGCGGTAATGGTTAAGGTACTTCAGAAACGACAAGCCGGTGACTTCTTTGAACACGCTCATGAAATGAGACTCGCTCATTCCACAAACTCTGGCCGCCTGCTTGATTTGAATCGAAGCCTCGCAATTCTCCTCCAGGAAGCGGAAAAGAGGGCGTATGCGATCGAGAGCCTGCTCCTGACGGCGGAATATCTCTACGGTTCCCGAATAGGACTCGTAGTAGTTCACCAATGAGGCGAGGATCATTTTCAAACAGGTCTTTATGGAAAGACGCGATCTGGGCGATGACGAACGTTCGGCATGAATGCGCAACATCATTTCAAGCACTTGCCTGGGAATGCCGGTCTCGGCGGGAACAATATGAGGAAAGTTGGCGTCCTGGAGAAGAAACGGCGTCAGGTACTCGATACTGTCGTCGCCTCCGCCACAGCGAATCATTTCCGGATCAAAGAAAAGCGCGGCAATGGTCAGAGCAGAAGAGGAGCGGCGCTCGACGCGGTGATAGAGGGTGCTGCCGATGACGGCGAGATCGCCAGCGCGCATCGGCAACAGCCGGTCCTGGATGTGACAGAGGGCCGATCCCGAACACAAATAAATGACCTCGAAATACGAGTGCCGGTTCATCCGGACTTTTTGTTGCCCATTTTCAATCAGGAACAGAACATCGAGCGGACAACTGGCGTCAAAATTCCATACGTGGACGCCCTCAGCGTCGATTTGCGGGTCAACAAGACGGAAGTGATCCGCGCACGAGTCTATTGGAAAGCGCACTCGCCCCGCCGGGGCCATTACGCGGGCAAAAGAGTGCTCGCTGCCACGGTTTTCAGGGCTCTCGCCATTAATGAACGATAGGGAAGACTTCCTCAACCTTGCCATTGCGAACTCCGTATAGGGAAGAATGGAGATTCACGGTAGCGTCACTGTAGTGCACCCATAACTCGATCTTTTGACCGACCTCAAGGGGACGGCTTAAGCCGGCGTCCAATTCTAACAGTCCGTGCTCGGCGTGAAGCGCTTTGAGCCTGGTCCCGGGCAGACCCTTTACGGCCGAAAGCCCGCGTTCGGCGCTCAACTCCTTCATCCCGCAGTCGATCACGGCATGGTTTGAACCGCGGGTGCTGATCACCGAAGCGAGAAGGGTGAGGGAGCGCTGGAACGTTGCGCCCCGTTCGACATATTGCGTATCCATCAGGAGATAGGAACCAGCCTGGATTTCCGTAACTCCCGGATACCGGCCGCACACCGCGTAGGTGCCGGTTCCTCCGGTCGAAATAATATCGGCCGCGATCCCGATGCTTTCCAGCCTTGATGCGGTTTCGATTAGGTTCCGGCAAACCAATCGAACTTTCTCGTCCCGCTCCGGGCCTGGCGGAAGGGGCTGGAGATGGCCCTCGTAGCCGGTCAGCCCGCGCACGGTCAAGCCCGCTTCGGCGGCGCGGCGGGCGAGATCGACGGCCGCCTGACCTGGCTGCACGCCGCAGCGCCCCAGCCCAGTATCAATATCGATAAGAATCTGGAGGCGTGTTCCATGCTTTCGCTGTGCACATGCCAGTTCGCGAACGCTGGTGGCGCTATCGACACCAACCAGGATGGAAGCATAACGCGAAAGCTGGGCGAAGCGATCGGCCTTCTCTTCACCGGTGATTTCGTTGGCGATAAGAATGTTGTCCACGCCGTGCTGGACCAGAATCTCGGCCTCCCGAATGGTTGCGCAGGTCATGCCGATGGCGCCCATCCGGAGTTGCTTCCAGGCCAGCAACGGCGCTTTGTGATTTTTAAAGTGTGGCCTGAGTTTGGCCGGTTTATCTGCGAAAAAATCCGCCATCGAACGCAGATTGGACTCCATCGCATCCAGGTCGACAAGCAACGCCGGCGTCGGGATCTGCTGAATCTGCACGGCTGGCTCCAGGGGAAGCTCTCAAACTCGGGCCTGCTACTTTTACGGAAGGACCTCATGGTAGAGCGTAACCTTGAAATCGTCAACAAGTTCCGGCCGGACTTCGTCAAAATAACGCGTAATGTATGGCTTGGCGCAATGGGCGTCGAATATCTCCTGGTTTTCCCATTTCTCGATGAAGGTCACCCAGCGTGGGTCGTCCGTGCGTTGATTCAATTCATAGCGCAGGCACCCTTTTTCCTCGTGGGTAGGTTGGATCAGCGAGTGAAGGGCCGCGATCAGCGCTTCGGTTTTTCCGTCGAGGGCGTGGAACTCTGCGATGCAAACCACCCGAATCTCATCAACTTCGTGCATACTCGCAACTCCTCCGTTGGGCTTTGAGTGAAAGGTAAAGTTCATAGGCCCGCGCAGCAGTGTCCTGGCCGTGAACGACCGACCGCACCGCCTGAATCATCGCCGCGGGCGCCTCGCACTGGAAAATGTTGCGGCCCATGTCCACTCCCGCTGCACCCGCGTGGATGGCCCGATACGCCATTTCGAGCGCCTCGGGCTCAGGCAGTTTTTTGCCCCCGGCGATCACCAGGGGAACCGGGCAGCCGGCGGCAACCCGTTCAAAATCCTTCTCGCAAAAATAGGTCTTGACAACGTGAGCGCCCATCTCAGCGCAAATCCGCGTGGCCAGGCCAAGATACCTTGCGTCCCGGGTTAACTCTTTGCCCACTCCCGTCACCGCCAGGGTGGGAATTCCATATCGATTCCCTTCGTTCGTCACCCGGGAGAGATTGCGGATCGATTCATGTTCGTGGAGCCCTCCGATATAAACCTGCACGGCAAGGGCCGAGGCGTTCAACCGGATGGCGTCGTCAATATCGACGGCCACCAATTCGTTGGAAAGCTCCTTGAGGATGCTCTGCCCTCCGCTGGTCCGCAGAACGATAGCCTTTTGCATGTCGGCAGGGATCGAACTGCGCAACGCTCCCCGGGTCAGCATCAGAGCATCGGCAAACGGGACGAGGGGCGGAATCACCACGTCGATGCGCTCCAGGCCGGTTGTGGGGCCCTGGAAATACCCATGGTCGATGGCCAGCATCAATGTGCGCCCGTCGCGGGGATCGAAGATGCGGGCCAGGCGATTTTTCATTCCCCACTCGAGCGAACCGCACCCTTTCAGCTCAAACGAGGCGTTCCGGTAAGGAACGTCCAGGTAGAAATTTTTCCCGTCCTGCAGATTTTCAGTATCCGCCATGATCCATCTCCTGCTGCGCCGTAAAGGCCAGGCTGAAACCGTGAAAGAGGAGCGCCATCGACGCCGCGCCCGCGTCTGCATGCCCAAGAGTCTTATCGCCCTGGAATTTGGCCCTGCCGTACCGGGCGACAAGCGTCTTGGTCGATTCGGCGCCGGCCCGGGCGGCGGCGGCGGCCTGCTTGAGTGCGGCGGCCACCGGCGCGCCGGATGCCGCCGCGGAGCGAATGGCGGCAACTGCCGGCGCCACGGCATCCACCATGGTCTTGTCGCCCGGTCGCGCGCGCGTCTGCTTCAACACTGCGTTCAGGCCCGATTCAAAGATGGCGGCCAGGGCTTCACAGTCGAGATCGCATTGGCCGGCGGCGTCGGCCATGCCGGTGAGGAAGGCGCCCAAAAGCGCGGTGGAAGCACCGCCGTCCACGCTTAGAACTCTCCATCCACATTCCGTCAAGAGGGCCTGGGGGCTTTGCGTACATTCATCCTGCGCCGCGGCTTCCACCTGCTCCGCCGTCCTGAGCATGGCGATTCCGTGATCGCCGTCTCCAGCGACCGAATCCAACTGGGTAAGATACGGATGCTGCTCGCGCAGGCATCGCGCGGCCTGCGCGAACATCTTCTTCAGATCGGCGGTGGAGACACGATCGGTCATATCCTGGTAAAGAATGGCGTGTTGGCAGGGGCGTCCCAGAGCCGGAGAAGCTC
>JASHUH010000440.1 GCA_030040115.1 Acidobacteriaceae bacterium
AAAGAACATCCCCGTTCTTCGAACCGAAAGACCTGGAACCCCCAAAGCGTAAGGAATGGTGGCGCTGCAGAGTCAAATAATGCCGTGGATGTATCTAAGCCCGGATATGAAAGCTTACATGGACGCGAATGCGATCGGTTGCAGACCTGGACTCGCCATATCGTATTCTTTTTTCTTTAATTTTGCACCAAAGTGGTCTCTGCCGATGGCTCCAATTGAACGGGCATGCGAAAAGGTCCTCCTTGACAACCGGGGCGATTTCAAAATAGTCTCAGGCGCGTTGACCAGGCGGCAACTCCAGCGATGTTGATATGTGCTTGCAGTTGCCGGACCATAGGGATAGCTGGTCAATGGTTGATTTTCGCATACAGGTCGTTTTGGCCGAAGAGATAGGAGCGGTTGTGCGCCTATATTCGGCTTGTCCTTCGTTGCTTCCCTACGGCGCGCTACTTTGCTAATCTTGTGCATCGGCTGGCCTCCTTTTGCACCCTCGAGTGCGCTACGGTCAGCTTAGCTGTTCCGCGAGACCAGCCGTCTCATCCCATCTGAAGCCCGTACCCTTCAAACTGATCCACTGCCCTTTTCCGGGATTCGCCATAAAGTCGCGCCCTTTCAAGACAAGACTCTTCCCACCATCTGCTACCGGGCTCTTTCATTGAACCGAAGCGCTTGTTCCTCGCGGTTGATATGCTGGCAGGGTGCGGTATTGGCGTAGACCGCTCGGCCGGAGAGTGGGGGTATGTTGCTCGAATCGCTTCGCCAGCAGGTTCTTGAAGCCAACCAGGAGATCGCGCGGAGGGGGCTGGCTCCGCATACGTTTGGAAACGCGAGCGGGATCGAGCGCAGCGGCGGCGACGCCCTGGTGGCGATCAAGCCGAGCGGCGTAGATTACGCCACGCTGAGCGCAGCGGACCTGGTGGTGACGGACCTCGAAGGCAGGGTGGTGGAGGGCGCGCTGCGGCCCTCGAGCGATCTGGATACGCATACGCTGCTCTACCGGGAGTTTCCGGAGATCGGCGGGATTGTGCATACGCACTCGGAGTTTGCGACCGCGTGGGCGCAGGCGGGGCGGGAGATTCCCTGCCTGGGCACCACGCACGCCGATTATTTCCATGGACCGGTGCCAGTGACGGAACCGCTGACGGCGGAGGAGGTGCGCGACGGTTATGTGCGCTCGACCGGGGCGGTGATTGTGCGGCGCTTCCGCGAGGGTGGACTTTCGCCCGCGGCGGTTCCCGGGGTCCTGGTGGCCGGCCATGCGCCGTTTGCGTGGGGCAGAACGCCCGCGGAAGCCGTGGAGCACGCCGATGTGCTGGAGTACATTGCGCGCCTGGCTTACCGCAGCGTTCTGCTTGCGGCGCCCGAGGGGGGGATTCCGGCGTACGTGCGGGAACACCATTACCTGCGCAAGCACGGGCCCAAGGCGACGTATGGGCAGGGCGGCGGAACATGAAGTGGCCCCTTCGGGTGAAGGTGGTGGGCCAGTTTGACTTCGTATTCCCTCCGGGAGTAAGCCTCATCTCGTTTTGAAGGCCTTTTCGTAGGGGCTGAAGCCCGTACCCTTCAGCTGAGGCCGTACCGTTCAAACTTGGAACCCGTACCCTTCAAACCGACCCACTCCCCGGCGGGGAGCGGTTTGGTGGGGCGGGAACGCTGCGGTATGATGAAAGCGTTGACCCAAGGACCATGGTTGGCGCAGGAAGGCGGGGTGTTGCGAACCAGGCGCGTTACTCAAGGTGAATTAAAGCCCATATCTTCAGGAATCTACTGAATTGTGTAGATTCATCCTTTTCGCTGGATGGCGGTTCCCGTTTTCTGCATTTTCCCTCCCGATCCGCGCCGGCGGGGGTGACATTTGGCGAAGGAGCAAGTCGATATCTCGCGCGCTCTCTAGAAGTTACCGGTGGTTCCTTTCGTACCTGCGGCATGGCTCGGCATGGCGCCCGACGTGCTACCGGATGAATTGAAGTAGTTTCGACCCCCATGGAGACCAGCCTCATTCATCGAGCGCAGGCCACGCTGCTGGCTCTCGCCACTGCGACCCTGCTCGTGTTGGCTGTGTTCAACCTGCTCCAGGAGCGGCACTTCGACCGGCCGGACGATGGGGTATGGTGGCGTGAGGCCAGGGGCGGGCTGGCGGCGGACAAAGTGCTGCCGCACATGCCCGGCGAACGCGCGGGCATCGAAACGCACGATCTGCTGACGGCCGTGAACGGCGCGGCGGTGCGCCGCGTGGCCGATGTGGAGCGCGCTCTGTACGCAGCGGGGAGCTACGGCCAGCTCAACTACTCGATTACCCGCGACGGTATTCCGCTGGATACGCCGGTGAAGGTGATTCCCGTCCCGGCAGACCTGAGCTTGGCGCAGGGCCTGCGGGTGATCGGGCTCATTTACCTCATCATCGGGTTTTACGTGCTGTTCCGGCGCTGGGGCGCGCCGCGAGCGACGCATTTTTATCTTTTCTGCCTGGTGTCGTTCGCGCTGTACGCGCTGAAGTACACGACCAAGCTGGACGCGCTGGACTGGACCGTCTTCTGGACGAATGTGGCAGCGGAGGCGCTGCAGCCGGCGCTGTTCCTGCACTTTGCTCTGAGCTTCCCGGAGGAACGGTTCAAGGACCTGGGCCGGCGCTGGCTGCTGCCCCTGGTGTATGCGCCGGGCGCCGGTTTGCTGGGGTTATGGGTGTGGTCGATCGAGACGCGCGAGGCCACCAAGATCCTGCTCGACCGGCTGAACCAGATTGCGACCGCCTATGACGCGGTTTTCTACGTGCTGGCGGCATTGTTCTTCCTGCGCGGGTATAAACGCGCCGACTCGCCGCTACTGCGGCAGCAGTTGAAGTGGGTGACGCGGGGAACGCTGCTGGCGGTGCTGCCCTTCACGTTCTTTTACGCGGTTCCCTACCTGTTGGATGTGCATCCGCCGCGGCTGATCACCGATCTGGCCGGGCTGTCGCTGGTGTTCTTGCCGTTGACGTTCAGTTGGGCCATTGTGCGCTACCGGCTGATGGACACCGACCTGATCTTTAAGCGGGGCGTGGCCTACACGCTGGCGACAGGTGTGATTCTCGGGGTTTATGCCGGCATTATCGGTCTCAGCGCGGTCATGATCCACAATGGCGCGCCGGAGGCCGTGCGCGAGTGGGCTTTGGTGATCTCGGTGGTCGTACTGGTCGCCATTTTCGATCCCCTTAAGCGCCGCATCCAGGGGTGGGTCGATCGCGCCTTCGACCGGCATCGCTACGATTACCGCAAGGCGCTGGTGGAGTTCGGCCGGGGACTGAGCTCGGAAACCGATTTGCGGGCCCTGCTGCGCTCGATCGTGGAGCAACTGCCGCGCACGTTGCAGGTGGCGCGTGTGGCCGTGTTCCTGGCGCAGGACGGGCGGATGCGGTTGGCGGCCTCGCACGGGCTGCCCGAGGAAGTGAGCGTCGGCGATCGCGGGCTCGCAAAATTGGCGCAAAAACAGGAACGCGCCCAAGAACGAACTGGGGATGGGGAACGGATCAGGGAGGGTGAGGCCACGGATTCGCTGGATTTGGGTTTTCTGGACTTCGACCGCGCCCAGGATCACTCCCACATTTTTCTTGAAAACGCGCAGGCGGCGATGCACCTGCCGGAAACGCAGCAGCGCACGGCGGCGCTGCTGGATTTGAATTACTATTTGCCCTGCCGCGTGGCTCCGGTGCAGCTCGAGGACGGGGAGGCGGCGGGACGGACGATTGCCGTGATCGGGCTGGGCCGGACGCTGGGCGGCGATTTTCTGTCGAGCGAAGACGTGGAACTGCTCGAGTCGCTGGCCAGCTATATCGGGATCGCGTTGCAGAACGCAAGCCTGTACGCGCGGCTGGAAGAAAAGATTGTCGAGTTCGAGCGGCTGAAGGAGTTTAACGAGAATATTGTCGAATCGATCAACGTGGGGATTCTGGCCGTGGGGCTGGACGAGCGCATCGAAAGCTGGAACGCGCAGATGGAGGCGATGTGCGCGGTGAGCCGGGCCGAGGCGCTGGGACAGCAGTTGAGCGCGGTGTTTCCCCAGGAGCTGATCGAGGCGATGGAGGGGTTCCGCAGCGAGCAAGGCGTCCACCACCTGTACAAATTCCCGCTCATCACGCGCGCCGGCGAACAACGCACCGCCAACATCGCCATGGCGCCGTTGCTTTCGCGGGATTTTGTGCCGGTAGGGCGCATCATCCTGGTGGACGATATTACCGAGCGGGTGAGCCTGGAGTCGCAACTGGCGCAGGCCGACAAGCTGAGCTCGATCGGGCTTTTGGCCGCCGGGGTGGCGCATGAAATCAACACGCCGCTGGCGGTGATTTCCTCGTATGCGCAAATGCTGGCCAAGCAGCTACGCGCCGATGAACGGCTGGGACCGGTGCTGGACAAGATTACGCAGCAGAGCTTTCGCGCCGCGGAGATCGCCAACGGACTGCTGAATTTTTCGCGGACCTCGTCGACGGAATTCCGCGAAACCAATCTGAACCAGGTGATTCGCGACACGCTGTCGCTGCTGGAGCACCAGTTCAAAACGGCGCAGATTGCGATCGAACTCGAATTGTCGGAGGAACTGCCGCCCATCCACGGCAATCCCGGCAAGCTGCAGCAAGTGTTTTTGAACCTGCTGTTGAACGCCAAGGACGCTATGCCCGGAGGAGGACGCTTGCGCGTGGCCACGCTGGTGAATGGGCACATCGAAGCTTTGATTGCCGACTCCGGCGCCGGCATCGCGCCCGAACATTTGAAGCGCATTTACGATCCCTTCTTCACCACCAAGACCACCCTCCGCCCGGGTGAACGCCGGGGAGCCGGGTTAGGGCTCTCGGTCTCGTACGGCATCATCCAGGAGCATGCCGGCAAGATTCACGTGGAGAGCGCCGTCGGCGCCGGCACGACGTTTCATCTCGAGTTCCCGCAGCTAAGGAAGTCCGTACATGCCTGAGGTCGAACAGCCAATCAACCTGCCGGCAACGGCGTCCACAGAAAACGGAACATCGGCTCCCGCGGGAATTCTTGTCATTGACGACGAAGCCGGAATTCGTGAATCGCTGGAAGTGCTGCTTTCGCTTGAGGGCTTCAGCGTAACCTCGGCCGCGGATGGCGAAGAGGGTTTGCGCAAGCTGGAGGCGGACACTTTCGATCTCGTGCTTCTCGATCTGGCGTTGCCGGGACAGAGTGGGCTAGAACTATTGCCGCAGATCAAGGAGCGGCATCCCGACTTGCCCATCGTCATGATCACCGCTTACGGCACGGTGCAGAACGTGGTGGAATCGATCCGCGCCGGGGCGGAAAACTTTATCCAGAAGCCCTGGGACAACGAGAAGCTGCTGGCCGATATTCGCTCGGCGGTGGCGCGGCGGCGCGCCGAGGAAGAAAACCTGCAGCTCAAGCGGACCCTGAAGCAGCGCTACAGTTTTGCGAACATCGTGGGCAAAAGCGAGTCGATGCTGCGGGTGTTCGATCTTGTGGCGCAGGTGGCGCCCAGCCGCTCCACGGTGTTGATTCAGGGCGAAAGCGGCACCGGCAAGGAGCTGATCGCCAAGGCCATTCAC
Organism: Acidobacteriaceae bacterium; assembly: GCA_030040115.1. Classification (GTDB taxonomy): domain Bacteria; phylum Acidobacteriota; class Terriglobia; order Terriglobales; family Acidobacteriaceae; genus Telmatobacter. The sequence goes on from JASHUH010000440.1 coordinate 5,552, forward strand.
GCCAACTCGCCGCGCCGCGACAAGCCGTTTGTGCCCATCAACACCGGGGCCATGCCGCCGGAACTGCTGGAGTCGACGCTTTTCGGGCACGTGAAGGGCGCGTTCACCTCGGCCATCGCTTCGAAAAAAGGCCTTTTCGAGGTCGCGCATGGGGGCACGCTGTTTCTCGACGAGATCGCCACCATGGGCATGGACACGCAGGCCAAGATTCTGCGTGTGCTGCAGGACCGGCGGTTTATGCACCTGGGCGGGATTCAGGAGATTCAGGTGGATGTGCGCATCCTGGCGGCGACCAATGTGGATTTGCGCAAGGAAGTGCGCGAAGGCCGCTTCCGCGAAGACCTCTTTTACCGCCTTAACGTGATCGTGGTGGATATTCCGCCGCTGCGGGCGCGCCGCGAAGACATTCCCCTGCTCGCGCAGCATTTTCTCGATTTTTACGCCGACGAAAACGGCCTGGCGCCGCGCAAACTCTCAGCCGACGCGCT
>JASHUH010000441.1 GCA_030040115.1 Acidobacteriaceae bacterium
GCTCGTCGCTAGCAGACACCCGGTATGCGTCTCTCCTCGCTCCTAGAACTCGGAAAAATCGGCTCCCGTCGCCGCCATCTCAATAGTGTTAACAGGCCCTAGCTATGGAGACGAAAAGGAACCTGCTGCGCCGCGACTCCCCAGTGGGCATGAGCGGGCAGAATTGTCGCGCGAACATTGTGTCTGCGTCCCGAATCCGGACCGGCAGTCGCTTTCCTATACCCGCTGCGATGAAACGCTCTGTGGCGCGGGCCGAGGTTGCGTTCCAGGGTGGCACCCGGTGGAACCTGCGACCAGTCAAGCGCAGCCCTCGGCGGAATGACTGCTCGTGAGCTCAGCCGTAAAGGTTTGAATTTCCAGTTCGATGCTGGCGATCTCCGCACCGCAAGCCCGGCTTCGGCTGCGGGTGCATTGGCAAAGTTCGGTGAAGCGGAGGTGCCCATTTTGGCTCAGCTCGAGGCCGGCGGCGATGAGCATGCTGTAGATATCGACCGCAGGCGCACCGCTCGAATTCGAAGAGGATGGTGACGAGACCGGAGTCATTGGCGCTGCGGCTGAGCACCCATCCTCCGCAGCCGAGAATAGCGCCGGTGAGGGCTTGCACCAAGCGCGAGGGTTCCTCAAGGGAGACGGCCTTCAATTGCATCGCCCAGGGGATACTCGGCTCCCGACCCACATGTGTTCCCGGCATCGCGGACCTCTCACCGCATATATCGGAGATTGCATGCAATGGGTTGACGAGTGTGCAGGAGTCGAACGGCGCGTGGACAGTTTTGAAACATGCAACTGCCTGCGCCGCGCAAACCCTTGATGATGTAGCTTGGGATACAGGATGATCGTGGGTTCGGGCATTGATTTGGTGGAAATCGCGCGCATCCAACACTCCATGGAGCGCTACGGGAGCCGCTTTCTCGATCGCGTGTATACCGAGGCCGAGCAGGAGTATTGCCGGCGGAAGCACAACGCTGCGGAAAGCTTTGCAGCGCGGTTTGCGGCCAAGGAAGCCGCAGCTAAGGCTCTGGGAACGGGAATCAGCCAAGGCGTGAGCTGGCTGGAAATCGAGGTCGTCCGCGCCGCGGGAGGCAAGCCGGAACTCCGCTTTCTCGGCCGGGCGAGGCAGCGAGCCGCACACCTGGGCGCGGTCCGATCCGTTGTATCTATTACACATACCTCGGCGCTGGCGATGGCCAGCGTGGTGCTGGAAGACGGGGGCTGAGGGCCGCGTTTCTGCTATTCTCAAAGCGTCTGCCGCCTCAATTTCAGCCAGAGGAGCGATGTGCCAAGCCGCAAAGAGATTCAGTGGTCGGAACTGAGAGTGGGTGCGCTGGCCTTGATCGCGGTGGCCGTGCTCATCGGGCTGATTTTTCTGATGTCCCGATCCGCCGGCGGGCTTTTCGCGGGGAAGATCGATCTGCACGCATTTTTTGCGAACGCCGCCGGGCTGGAGGCCGGGGCGCCGGTCACGCTGGAGGGCGTGACCATCGGGAACGTGAAACGGATTCGCGTGACTCCCAGCCATAATCCCACTCCGGTGGAAGTGATCATGGAGGTGGGTTCGAATTCCCTGCCCGATCTGCACACCGATTCGACAGCTTCGATCGCCCAAGCCGGGGTTCTCGGCAACAGCTATGTAGATATCGATTCGACCCGCGCGACGGGCCCTGAACCGGCCAACAACGCCGTGCTTCCGTCGGGCACTTCGCCCACCGTTCAGGATTTGATCGGCTCCAGCCAGGTGTCGATCAAGGACTTGCAAAACCTGTTGGAACGGATGAACACGCTGGTGGGCACGCTGAACACGAATCGCGGGATCATCGGAAAGCTGATCAACGATCCTCAATTCGCTAAGAAATTCGTGGCCACGACAGATAACCTTGAGGCGGTGACTGAAGATCTCCGCTCAGGCAAGGGATCGTTGGGCAAGCTAATGACCGACGAGACTCTCTACACGCGGGCGAACGAGGCGATCACCAAGCTGGACGACATCACCGCGCAACTGGATGCGGGCAACGGCAGCATGGGCAAGCTGTTGCACGACGATCAACTTTACAATAATCTGAATGCCACCGCCGCCAATGCGAATCGATTGCTGGCCCAGATCAACTCCGGCCAGGGAGCGCTGGGAAAATTCGCCAAGGATCCGGCGTTCGCGAAGAAGCTCGACGATACCGTCACGCATTTGAACGAGCTTTTGAGCAGTGTGAACCAGGGGCAGGGCACGCTGGGACAACTGGTGAAGAACCGCGCGCTTTTCGACAACACCAACCAGACGCTCCAACAAGCGCAACAGCTTTTGCAGGCAATTCGGCAAGATCCGAAGAAATATCTCGTCATTCGCTTAAAGATATTCTGAGCAAGCGCCGACCGAATGCGCTTGCCGGGCGCAGGAGGGTGGCTATGTTACTTCCGCGGAGCGTCCAACTCAGAGATCGATGGATCGTGGGGGCGGCCTTCTGCCTGGCGAGCATAGCGGCCGGCGGCCAATCGCGGCCTATGGTGTGCGTGGGTGGCGCCGGGAGTTTTCGATCCACGGCGGAGACCAAGGTGACGGTGTGGGTGGGAGCGCGGCGAGCCGAGGGGTTCGCCGAACGGGCGTGCGAGGCAACGCTCTCCTGGAATGGGCGCGATCTGGTGGTTGAACCCGCAGCGTGGGCAATGGACGTGGATGCAATGGGCGTTGACCTGGGGCTTGGCGCGCCAACGCTTGCCCTGCAGGTGAAGGCGACGGGCCAGGATGCGGAGATGAAGTACGAGATTTACTCGCTCGCCAAACCGCCGGCGCAGCTGCGCGAGATCACGGGTGGAGACTGGTACGCGGCTGCGGATACGGATATGGACGGCCGAGTGGAAATCTGGACCGATGACGCGGCCGCGGTGGACGGTTTGGATGGCATTCCGCTGGGCGATTTCGATCACCCTCCGACGGTGGTGATGCGGTTTGAGGACAAGCGGCTGATCGATGTGGGAACCGAGTTTCAGAGCACTTACGACGGGGAGATTGCGGCGCTGCGGGGAAAACTGGAGCCGGGACAATTGAGCGCATTCAAGAACAGCGATGGGAGGCTCGCGGATCTCTCTACGATTCCGATCGCCGAAGCCCATCGACTGATGGAGACGAAAATCAAGGTTCTGGAAATCGTCTGGGGCTATTTATATAGCGGACGCGTAGATGAGGCGTGGAAGGTGTTGGCCAAGCTGTGGCCGGCGGCGGACTACGAGCGGGTGCGCGCCGCAATCGCGGCTGCGCAGGCGCGCGGCATTCGCCGCGAAGTGGATGGCGTTTCCGACGGGAAAAAGCCGCGGTGGGCGGGCGAGGAGCGAATTTATGGAGACGACGGCAATATCGCGCTCCTGGGTGGTGGTTCGAGAAGGATGGGTCCTTTGTCGATGAGTTCGGCAACGCCCGACAGACTGGATTTTGCCTTCGACAAGCCGGCGAAAGCGATCCTGCTCTGGGGTCCCGAAACGGATCAGACTCCGCAATTCACTGTGGGGGCGCAGACGCTGCTCGAACTGGTGATCGATGAGGCGGGCAAGGTGCGGTCGGTTAAGCCAGCCGGTCCGGCCGGGGCGCCGGTCGATCAGGCGCTTCTCGACGCGACGGCGGAATGGAAGTTTATACCGGCGTCCAAGAACGGGCGGGCGGTGGCTTCGCGGATGCGGTTCTCCGTGTGGTCTCAGAAATGAGGAAGAGGCGGCGTGCGGTTATGCGGGTTGGCCGATCGAAGTTCGATGCTTCAGGCGTGGGCTCCGGAAGATGCGCCAGAACTCGATGAAAGCCTTGAGGCGGACCACCTGAAAATAATCGCTGGCCACGCAGTAAAAGATGGTC
>JASHUH010000442.1 GCA_030040115.1 Acidobacteriaceae bacterium
ACCCCGAATTTCGCAAACCGATTGCCGCACACTGGACCGACAAGATCGTTGACACCGAGCGCGGCATCGTCGCCTTTCAGGATCAATCGGAAGGCGAGATTACCCCCTGGAGATGGAGCTTCGGCGACGGAACAACGTCAAGCGAGCAAAACCCCATCCATCAGTACAACCCCAGACCGGGTAGATACGGCAATTACACGGTCATCCTGGATGTGAGCGGACCCGCCGGCACATCGCGGCTGGCCAAAGTTTGGCAGATCCATGTTAAGTAACCTGTGGGGGCTAAATAGATGAGGAACTACGCGTGGATGGCTATTGCCGCCGGGCTGCTGTGCGCATCGCAGGCGCAATGCGCGACAGAGTCGTGGCAGACCCTCCAATCCCCCACGGCTGCGCAGGTAGCTTCGGTTTGGCGATCACCGCCGCCCGAGTACGGCCCGGAACCGTACTACGGGCTCAATGGTCCGGTCACGCTTGAAACCGTCGAGCGCGATCTAGACACGATGAAGAAACTCGGGTTTCGCGCTGTTACCGTGCAATGGGGCTATAACACTCCTTACCACTATCTTTCGCCGGAATATTTCGCCTTTTTCCGCCAGTTCGTCGAGCAAGCGAAGCAGCGCGATATGCGCGTTTGGATTGTAGATGACGCGGGGTATCCCAGCGGCTTTGCAGGCGGTCTATTCACCACCAGCGCACCCAACCTGCGCATGCAGGCGCTTGAAGTGACCGAGGAAATCCCTGTGCGAGGCGGCGCCACGCTGCACCGAGATTTGCCTGCGGACGTAGTTAGCGCGGCGGCTGTGGACGTGGAGGGAAACGCAGTCGCTCTCCCGTTGCATGATGGCGTGCTCGACTGGACGGCGCCGCCCGGGATCTGGACGGTGCTCATCGTCGATCACGAATTCCGCACCTCGCCGACGCGCTCCGACACCAACACGCGCCGCGTAAAGGATACTGAGCAATCGCTTGAAGACTATTTGAATCCCGCCGCTACCGAACAGTTTCTCGAATTCACCCATGAACAATACAAGAAGTATGTCGGCGATGAGTTTGGCAAAACGATCATGGGGTTTCGAGGCGACGAGCCGGACTACTCCATCGCCGGGCTGCCATGGACGCCGAAGTTTTTCGCGCGGTTCCGCGAGATCGAGGGATACGATGTGCAACCGTACACGGCTCTCTTCGCTGAAACTCCCTCGCGCAAGGATCCCGGCATTCCCATTCATCTCACCGACAAACAGTTGCGGATCGAAGGCGACTACTACGACGTTTTTGCACGCATGTTCAAAGATGGCTTTTTCAAGCCCCAGAGCGTGTGGTGCGCCGCCAATCATCTCGAATACCAGGTGCACCTGAATCACGAAGAACGGCAAATGGAACTGACGCACAGCGAGGGCTCGTTTTTCCGCGACATGCGCTACGTCCAGGTCCCCGGTATCGACGCCATCTGGCACCAGATATGGATGGACACCATCTCCGATTACCCGCGCCTGGCCAGTTCCGTCGCGCATTTATATGGCAAGCCGCGCGATTTTACTGAGAGCTTCGCCGCTTATTACCCTAGGCCGGACGTTACGCAGGCGCGCTATATCCTAAACGAGCAATTCGTGCGCGGCGTCAACCTGGTCGAGATGATGTACTTCCCCGCCACCTCCGCCGGTCCCAAGCCTCCACCCTCGTATATGGGCGAGCCCGGCTTTCCAGAACTGGCCACGTATGTGCGGCGCATGAGCTACCTGATGTCGATGGGAAGACCCGACGCAGAGATCGGCCTCTTTCTGCCGTCGAGCTCCATGTGGCTGGGAGATGAAGAAGCAAACCGGCAGTTTCTCTCCGCCGAGCGTCTGCTCAGCGACCATCAAATCGATTTCGATGTCGTCAGCGAAGATGCGCTAGCCCGGGATCTCATCGCCGGCCGCGGTTACTTCCAAACTCTCAGCGGCAATCGCCTCCGCGCCATCCTGCTTCCCGACGTGGAGATTCTCTCCGCTGCGGCGCTCGAACGCCTGCGCGCATTCGCCGCCGGGGGAGGCAAGGTTATCTTCCTGGGGGATACGCCGCGCTGGATCGCCGGCCGCACCATGCGCGATGCGCGCGCCGCCACGCTTGTGGATTTCGCCTGGGCGAAAGTACTCGATGTGCAGATGCAGACCACGCCCGTGCCGGGAATGTCTCCGCCCAGCTCTCCGCCCCAGCCGCTTGTGGTCGATCCAGCCGTCCTCGCTGCGGTGCTGACCGCGGCCCCGTCCACGGTGCACACCGGCAAACCTGAGCCGTCTTTGCGTGTCATGTCGCGCCGCTGGGGCGATGCGGAAGCCTACCTGCTGTTCAACGAGGGCGCGGCGGTTATCGACACGCTGGCAACCGTTCGCTCCCACGGAAACAGCGCCGAGCGCTGGGACCCTCAAGCAGCGTCCATCGCGCCCATCGCCACCACGCAAAATGGCAGCGGAGTGTCATTTCAGCTTCATCTAGCGCCGTACGAAACCATGGTGGTGGTCGTGCGCTCGACTTCGATCCAGGATCGTCAAAGCGGGTCGTAGCATCACCGGCGCCTCGCCGCATCGCGAGCGCGAATGCCCGGTAATATCCACGCGGAGGGGAAAACATGGAAACAGGGAAAGAAGAAAATACTCAAATGGGCGAGAATGCCGCAACCCACGGTTTGGACCGGCGGAGGTTTCTGCATCACGCGGGCATCCTGGCCTTGAGCGTAGGCTTTCTTGACGCGGCGGCGCTCGCCGATGACTCCAATATCCACGGCCTTCGCTTGAAAACTCCGAGCGGCAAGCCGCTCAGCGGCCTTTACCCCATCCTCGAAACGCCGTTCACTCCGGAGGACAAGCTCGACACCGCTGCCCTGGCGAAGGAGGTCGAGTTCATCAACAGGGGCCGCGTGAACGGCATGATCTGGCCTGTATTCGCAAGCAGTTGGTCCACCCTCAGTGACGTCGAGCGCATGGAGGGCGCGGAGACCATTCTCGCCGCGGGTAAAGGCGGCCGCGCGGCCATCGCCATCGCGGTCCAAAGCGTCAACTGGGATACGGCCACTTCCGTCCGCTACGCCAAGCACGCTGCCGCGCATGGCGCTGACGCCATCGAATCTATGCCGCCCAACAACGGCTGGAACCAAAGCGATGACGCTATTCTCGATTACTACAGGGCCATTGGCGCCGCTACCGATTTACCCCTGATTGTGCAGACACGCGGCACGATGAGCGTCGATCTCATGGTCCGTATGTTCCAGGAAATTCCCACCATGAAGGCGACCAAAGATGAGGTAGGCAACCCCCTTGAACGCGCTCCGCAACTGATGCAGCGCACCGGCAACAAGCTGGCCATTTGGGCAGCCGGTGGCGGAACGGGGAACGAACTGCTTGAAGAGCTGCCGCTGGGCTTTACCGGCCTCTGTCCCACCCCTCAGTTCGCCGACCTATTGCAGCAGGTGATGGACCTCTACTGGGCGGGCAAAAAGCGCGAGGCCTTCGATATGTTCGGGCGCGTGCAGGGTTTCGCCACCATTCCCGGCGCCACTGAATATCTCATGGTTGCTCGCGGCGTCTTCCCCGACGACGTCAAGCTCCGCCCTCAGCCCATGGAGCCGGAGGCCCGGCGGAATATGGGGGGAGGCGGCGGAATGGGCCGCAGGCGCGCGCCTCTCACCGCGGACGAAAAGCAGTTCGTCCGTTCGGCTCTCGATCAATACCTCAAACCGTATTTGAAGGCCTGACGGCCTCAAGAGCGCCATTGGCTTTATCACCTGTTGCCCGCCTTTTGCCGCAAGCTGTCGTGTGCCGGCGCGCTGCACTCTGCCATCCCCGGCGCGGCGCCCGTCAGACATTGTCATTAAAAGCCGCCGCGGAAACCGAAGTGAATTTCACCTGTTTCTACTTCCGAATCCTTCTATGACGGTCGTTTTCCGCCGATTCGTTACGCGGGCCGTGCCCCAAAGTTGCACCAGAGCATCTCGACCTGTTCCGGATCTAATCGCACTGGGCTCGTCAAAAGGGCGTGGTAATGGCGCGGAACGGCCGGCGTGCCGCATCCCAAGTACCGCTTCTCGTCTCCGCGAATGTAAGTGACCGGCGCCCGAAGCCGGCGCTCAAGCTCGTTCACAAACGACTTAAACACACGGTCGGCTTGGCCGTCGGATACCGGCCAGGCGAATGGGGAAGCTGATCTCGGCCAGGTCCACGGGACAAACGGGAACGGGCAGCGTTTGCGGCGGCGATCGCAGCAGGCAGCAAGCGAGATCAGCGCCAAAGTCGTGAAATGGCTTGAACGACTTTTCCCAACCGCCGCGAGAACGTCTCTTCCAGCGCCATCTTTGTGGTCAGAATCTGCACTCCGGAGGAATACGTGGGATAAGGATGAATGGTCGCCGCAAGGTCGGCGAGCTTCAGACGATTACGAATTGCTACTGCAAGTTCCGTAATGGTCTCTCCTGCCCGCTCACCCACAATCACCGCGCCCAGAATACCTCCGTTGCGCAGAGCAATAATCTTGAGAAGCCCCATCCTTTCACCTTCGTTCACCGCGCGGTCCACTTTGGTGATATCGAAGGTCATCACCTGCAAATCAGACGCCGAATGCCGCTTGCGCGCAGCCCGCTCGGTCAAGCCCACCTGCGCCACTTCGGGCGAGGTAAAAGTGATGCGCGAAAGCGACTCGCTTATGTCCTTGTTCTTGCCAGAAGCAGGGCATTACGTACTGCCTGAAAGCCTCGCCAGCCTGCAAGATGTGAATACTGCGGACCACCGATGACGTCACCGGCTGCATAAATATGACGCGCAGAAGTACGCAAGTAGGCGTCGACTTCGACACCACGGTTCGGGGTAACGAACGCCTGCGGATTCAAGTCCCAAGCCGCGGACGAGTGGAGCGCGCCCTGCGGCAATCATAAGCAGATCCCCCAGTCGTCTCACCCGCGGCTGTGCGAACAAGGATGGCGGCAGCCGTTCCGGAGGC
>JASHUH010000443.1 GCA_030040115.1 Acidobacteriaceae bacterium
GTTTTGGGCGCAATGACGCTTTTCATTCTCGGCTATTACGTGCTGGATATGATCCATCAGTTCAAATAGGCGGTCCGAAAGACGGCGCAGATGAACGACGACCGGCTCCGCGCGAGCAACGCGGAAGCCGCAGCACAGCGCCGGGTGGCCAGCTGTTCCCGATACGCGATCTCTGGTTTTCACTCTGCGCGCGACAAAGGATAACCCCGGTGCCGCTCGTAGCCCTGAATCGGCGCTTCCGATCTGCCCTTTCGATCCATCGCGCCGGCGCATGGATCCGAACGCCGGTTAGGTGAGGATATTGAGATGAATCAAGATATCGCGTACGTAGTAAGCGATCACAATCACTGTCATGGCGGCGACGAGCCAATAGAAGACTTTCAAGACAGGCTCGAGCCTGTTCACCTTGGCGACGATCGCGGCCTGCGCGTTTCTCTCGTGGTCGAATGAGTCATCCAGGAAAATCTGATCCTCTTCGTCCTTGGTCAGACTGGAACGATAAAGATACAATCCTGCCATCACAATAACCAGCAGACCCCAAACCACCCACATGACCGGCATAAACGTCATGGTTCCACCTCCGATGGAGTTTCCGGCCCCGGATGCCCCAGAAGCGGGAAGAAAAGAGCAGTCCCGAAAGCAGCCGGGCCCATTTGGTTGACCATCATAGTCCCGAGTGGGGACGCCATGGAACCAAATTTTTCAAAAAAGGTTGCCTGAACAGCAACAGCGGGGTTGCGACCTTCCCAGCGGCTTCCGCATCTTAAAAGGAAGAATGCGAATGGGCTTGTCGGATACGGCCCAAGCGCTGTACATTGAGGAAAGCGAGCAATCCATTCAGTAGATGGGGGATGTAAATGGCCACAGTCACCACCGTACCCGAACAGGAAACCTCCAAAAAGGCGCCACCGCTGAACCTGACCCCGACCGCAATCGCCAAGGTGCGCGAGATTATGGCGACGCAGGACCCGATTCCCGCCGGGTTGCGGATCGGTGTAGTGGGCGGAGGATGCTCCGGGTTCCAATACTCGATGGCTTTTGAGAACCAGAGCGGGATGATGGACAAAGTCTTCAATTTTGAAGATTTAAAGGTATTCATCGACGCCACGTCCTTGATGTACCTGCAAGGGTGCACCGTTGACTACGTGGAGACGCTGGAAGCCGCCGGTTTCAAGTTCGAAAACCCCCAGGTGAAGTCGACCTGCGGTTGCGGATCTTCTTTCAACGTGTAACGCGCCGTCAGCGAGAAATATCGAAAAGGCCCGTCCCCGGATTGGGGGGCGGGCCTTTTCGCATTTAACGGTGAACATCCAGGTTCCCGAAGTCACGATTTGGCGCTTTTATCCTTGCGTAGCAGCGCGGTTTTCCAGAGATTTTTTCTAGAGGCGCCTTTCCGGCCTGCTTTATCCACAAAAACCGCCGCCTGCGGGCGTTGACCCTCCGCTTCCGGCTCCGTAGAGTCTGTATCAAGCGGCACAATTTCGGCATGGCGAGCGCGCAATAAGGATCGCCGCGGCGATTCGGACAAGAAGCAGTTCCAGGGCCCGAGAATTGGGAGTAAAGATGCTGAAATTAAAGAAGATCCACATCCTGGGGTTCAAGAGCTTTTGCGACCGTACGGAGCTGACCGTGGGGGGGACGGGAATTACCGTGGTAGTGGGGCCAAACGGATGCGGAAAATCGAACATCCTCGACGGGCTGAGCTGGGTATTGGGCGAGCAGAGCGCCAAGAGCCTGCGCGGCGCGCACATGCAGGATGTGATCTTCGGCGGAACGGGGGAACGCAAAGCGCTGGGCATGGCGGAAGTAACGCTGACCATGGTCGATCCGGAGACGTACGAAGGGCCGGAGCCGGTTGAGGCGGAGGTGGTGGTCGATGCAGAGGGAGCGGAGGATTGGGATGAAGAGGACCTGCGTCGCAAGCGAGCAGCCGAGGCCGAAGAGATCGTTGCGGCCGAGCAGCCGGGAGAAGCGATAGAGGAAGAGGTTGGCGAAAGCTCTCCCCGCCGGGAAGGCTCGGAAACTGCTCTTGATATGGGCGCAGCTCAGCCGCCGGCGCCGTCAGGGCCGCAGGGGGTAGTGCTCAAGATCCGGCGACGGAAGTTTCATTCGAAGCCGCAAAAGGGAGAGATCGTTATCACACGCCGCCTGTTCCGGACGGGCGAGAGCGAGTACCTGTTAAACGGCAAGCTGTGCCGGCTGCGAGATATTCAAGACATCTTTATGGGCACAGGGCTGGGGCCGGATAGTTACGCGATTATCGGGCAGGAACGAATCGGGCAACTGCTCAGCTCGAAACCTTACGAGCGGCGCGCGATCATCGAAGAAGCGGCGGGGGTGACGCGCTTCAAGACCAAGAAACGCCTGGCGGAGCTGCGGCTGGAAAGCGCCAAACAAAATTTGGCGCGGGTAGACGACATATTTGAGGAAGTTACGCGGCAAATGAACAGCCTGAAGCGGCAGGCGGCCAAAGCAGAGCGGTTTGCGGCAGTGCGCGAGGAGTTGCGCAGCCGGCTGCGCGTGGTTCTGGCCAGCCGCATGGCGGCGATGGACGCCGAACAGGCGCGCCTGGATGGGGAAATTGCGGCGCTGACGGAGCAGATCAACGCGTCGGCAACGGACATCGCGGCGGGCGAGGCGCAGCAGCACGCGTTGATCGAGCGTGGCTACGCCCTGGATGCGGAGGGCGAGGCGGCGCGCACCCAGGCGAACGAAGCGGCCGTGGAGTTGGAGCGGGCCACGACGCGAGAACGCGGCAACACCGAACGCGTGGGTGAACTGGAGGCGCGCGTTGCCGCTGCGGGCGCAGAGCTGGAGCAGACGCAGAGGGAATTGGATGGGGTGGCCGAGGAGCGTGCGCAGCAACGCAGCTTTTTGGAAACGGCGGCAGGGGAGGCACGCGCATTTCGGCAGCAGGTGGAGGCGAAACAACAGGAAGCGCGGGCAGCCGCGGACGAGGTTTTCGGGGCCGAGCGGGAGTTGGAAGTCAATCGCCGGCACGCAATGCACCTGCTCGCGCTGGCCAGCAACGCGCGCAATCACATGGCGCAGGCAGAAGAGAGCCTGGCCGCGCTGGAACGCGAAGCGGAGCGGCTGCACGCGGAGTTGGGCCAGGCGCGCAACGAGCAGGAGAACCTCAGCTTGGAAAAAGCGCGGGCTCAGGAGCGGTACGCGTCGGCGGCCCAGGCGCTTGAGCGGCTGGAGAGCGAGATAGGCGAATTGCGCGAAAGCTTGCAGGCGAACCGGACGGCGGAAGCTGCGCAACGCGCTTTGGCCAACCAATTGCGCGGCGAGAAGGCGGCAGTCGAAGGACGGCGCGACTCGCTGCAGGCCTTGATTCGCAACCATGGTTACTCAACCGACACGGTGCGGAAGCTGCTCAAGCCGGGAGCGCTGGGACAGGGGATGTCGCCCGTGGGCACGCTGGCCGATTTCCTGGAAGTGAGCGGCGAGCATGAAAGCGTGGTGGACGAGTTTCTGCGCGAAGAGCTGAATTACGTGGTTGTGGAAAGCTGGGGGGCTGCGGAACAAGGCGTGCGGCTGCTGAAAACCAGCGACGGACGCGCCACGTTTCTGGTCCACAACAACGCGCAGGGCGAACTCTTCGATCCGGGAACAGAGAGCATCGACTCCGCCGGCCTGCTGCCGCTGCGGGACGCAATCAAAGTGTTGAACGGTTTTGGGCGGTCGCTCGAGGGGATTCTGCCAAAGCTGCGGCATGGCTATCTCGTCGCGGGTCCGGAGACGGCGCAGCGGCTCGCCTTGCAGTATGCTCACGGGTATTTTCTAACTCCGGACGGAGAGTGCTTCCACAACGCAACTGTGACCGGCGGCAAGCCGGCGAGCGAGGGCCCGCTAGCGCTGAAACGCGAATTGCGTGAGACGGAGGGCAGGCTGGCCAAACTCGAAACCGGCTTGGCTCAGGCCGAAAAGGAGACGGCGGCGCTGTCGCGAACCATTGAAGAGTGGACGGTGCAACTGGAGGTGCGCGGAGCGGAGCGGCGGCAAGGGGAGACGGAAGCCGCGAACTTGAGCGCGGCGCTCAGGCAGATGGAAAGCGAAGCCCAACGTATCGAAAGGCGCCAGCAGGAGTGGATGGCGCAGGCGGCGCGCAATAAAGATGCGTGCGAGGCCAAGCGCCAGTCAATCGACGCCAGGCGCGAAGAAACTGCGCGGCTGGAGACCGATCGCGCGCAAGCCGAGTCGGGGCTCGAGGGGATGCAGTCGCAGCTAGACGAGTTGCGACGGAAGCGCGAGGGCTTGCAGCAGGAAGCGGCGCAGGTAACGGCGGAGCTGGCCGGTCTGGAGGAGCGCAGGCGTGGCGCGGAGGCGGCGTTCCAGCGCATTGACCGCCTGCACGCCGATTTGGAGCGGCGCGTTGCGGCGGTGGAAAAGCAGCGGGCTGACGCGGCGGCGGAGCGCGAACTGCGCATTGCCGAAAACGTGGCGCTGGTGGAGCGGCAAACGCAGTTGACGAATGCGCGGGCCGAGGTCCTGGCCGTGGCGCAGACCATTGCGGCACAGGGGCAGGCGCTTCGGGAGGAGTTGGCGGAACTCGAAACGCAGCTGAAGACCGCGCGGATGACATTGGACCAGTTGCGCGAGGAACGCAGCAGCCGATCGAATGAATTGGCCAAACTGCACGCCGATCTTGAACACCTGGAAGCGAGCTGCCTGACGGAAGTGAATGTCGAGGCGCGAGTATTGCGCGAGGACGCCGAGTTGGCGCGCATGGCTGGCGAGGAGCTGACGGCCGAAGAAGAGAGGTGCCGCGAGCTCCGCCAACGCCTCGAACAAATGGGGCCGGTGAACATGATGGCGCTCGACGAGTACAAGGAGACGGCCGAGCGGCATGGCTTCCTCGATACCCAACGCAAAGACCTGATCGAGTCGATTGAGAACACCCAAGAGACGATTAAGGAAATCGACCAGATTTCGCGGTCCAAGTTCGACGAGGCGTTTGCGCGGATCAACGAGAATTTCGGAAGCGTTTTTGCCGGGCTCTTCCAAGGCGGCCAAGCGTTCTTGCGAGTGACCGATGCGGAGAACCAAGGGGAGAGCGGATTAGAAATTGTGGTCTCGCCCCCCGGCAAAAAACTGCAAAATGTGCTACTCCTGTCGGGCGGCGAAAAGTCACTCACCGCTCTGGCGCTGCTGGTGGCCATATTCCAGTTCCGTCCCAGCCCTTTCTGCGCGCTGGATGAGGTGGATGCGGCCCTGGACGAAACCAACGTGGGCCGTTTTGCGGACCTGATGCGCTCGCTGGGCCGGGAGACCCAATTCCTGGTGGTCACGCACTCCAAGCGGATGATGCAGACCGCAGATATGATTTACGGCGTCACCATGCAGGAGCCGGGGGTCTCGAAGATCGT